>JAQTLI010000081.1 GCA_028714995.1 Methylobacter sp.
CCTGGAGACTCCTGCAAATCCTACCATGAAGATTTGCGATATAGCGGCTATTTCCGCGATGTCCAGGCAAATTGGCGCTGCATCGATTGTAGACAATACCTTTGCGACACCGATGTTTCAGAAACCCCTGCAGCTAGGCGCTGATGCCGTTCTGCACAGCTGCACAAAATATATAGGCGGACACGCAGACTTATTGGGGGGTGTTGTGGTTGGAAGCCGTGAATTCATCAAAAACATGATGCCGATCGTTAACATAACGGGACTCACTATGGCGCCGCATGAAGCCTGGCTGTGTATACGCGGACTGAAGACCTTGCACTTGAGGATGGAAAAACACGCGAAAAATGCTATGGAGGTGGCCATGTTTCTGGAAGCACACCGGAAAATTGCCTGGGTTAGATATCCAGGCTTACCCAGTCATCCGCAGTACGAAATTGTACAAAAACAAATGAGCGGTTTTGGCGGCATGCTGTCATTCGGAGTTATCGGCGGCATCGAAGCGGGTCGCAAGCTCATGAACAGCCTGGAGCTTTGCAGCCTAGCTGTCAGTCTTGGCGCTGTGGATACATTGATTCAGCATCCGGCTTCTATGACTCATGCTGGAATTCCAAAGGAGGTGCGAACCCAAACGGGTATCACCGACGATTTGGTTCGGCTTTCTGTCGGTATTGAGGAACCTGAAGACATCATTGCGGATCTCGATCAGGCCTTGGAGAGGTTGTAGCTGACCAACCTGAATGCAATTTGCCTTACACCAAAGTCATGCGTACTTGGCTGACAGCCGGACGGGGCATGATGCCCCCGTTCGAACGTTTTGCTTTGTTTCAATTAGATGTAGCAGCTTGGCTTTGACATCGTAAAATCGTTAGGAACGGGGTTGCAAACCCCGCTCCGATTGAGAGAGGGGATTATTAAAATTTACCAACAAATTTAGTGAGCGCACCTGATGCTGACGATGGATATGTTCCTAATACTGTTTTGCCATCTGTATTAACTAACACGCTTGCGTGATACGCTTTGTTGGCTGCGTTATTGTCACTGTTATCCGTGTGATCCAACACCATAAGAAAGTCTGAAGTTTCTCCAGTATTCCAAGTCATATTACCTGTAGCAATACAATCATTTTTATTTACCGAATACGTTCCAGTACCTGACCTTACTGCAGTAGACCCAGCTGCAGATCCATATCCAGTGACATTAAAATTTCCATTTCCATCAAAAGACGCTTGACCAACCACATGAGTACTACGAGTTACCTTGGTAGTAAAAGTAGGGGGAAGCGGAAATTCATTGACTCCGCTTACTTCCAAACCGTACTTTCCTTTTAAAGAACTCTCATCACACCCTGCGGCATAAGCTCCAGTTGAAAACAATGTTACTGCAGATATTAAAATTATTTTTTTCATTTGATTTATTTTATATATGTTAAAGATGGTTTTAGGATAGTTTATTTTACTTACTTACTTACTTACTTACTTACTTACTTACTTACTTACTTACTTACTTACTTACTTACTTACTTACTTACTTATTTACTTATTTACTTTTAAATTCCTGTTACATCCAAGTGAATTATTTTTGTTGCAATCGATTGAGCCAGTCCGTTGCTCTATTTCCGTATTTATGAAAACAGAACGGCACATGATGCCGAAGGCTTGCCAATGCACTGTAGCGCTAATTTTCCTATTTATATTACCCATATTCTCACTGATAATGGGCTTGATTTTAGAGATAAGTTAACACGAGTAAAATTTGATAAATACGATGCTCAGTGGCCGTTTTTATTTTTTATAAGTATAGTTGACTTTTACAGCATTAGCCTGACTAAAATTGTGAAGCAGTTCTAATTATTATGTTTTAATCAGAACATAATCATACATTTATCACTTTTTAAGTGCTGGTTATCCTTATATGACAATAATATGACAATAATATTTCCATATACACATCCTCTGCATATGAAGAAACATCATCCGCACAAACATAAGCATCCGAACAATCTTCCGCATGAGCCACATCATTACGGATCATAATCAGGCCTTAGAGAAGTTGTAGCAGGCCAACCGGGATGCCCTTGATGGCTAATTTGTCTTACACCAAAAGTCATGCGTCCTTGGCGACAGCCGGACGAGGTTTGTAACCCAGTCCCAAACGTTTGATGCTGCCTTTATCCTTATACTCTGCGCGAAACCCAACTGAAGGGGGAACATGTAAGCATACTGCTTTCTAATGCAATTGCTCCCGATCCAATTAAAAAGGAAGCACCATGCCATCCCGACGCGCAGCCATCGAGCTTAATGCCGGAACTTACTATCTCACTCTAACCGTTCAATGTTGGTATTAACTGTTTGACCGGTATAACCGTTGGAAAATATTGGCCCATTCTATTCGTTATTGGCAAGGCAACCAGGGACTGGAATTGAACGGCTATGTTTTTATGCTGAGCCATATCCAACTCAAAGTTACTTCGCCAGAATTGGTAGGATTTTTATAGGACTTCAAATAGTTCACTTCCGCTGAATTCAGAGTCAATCCGGAAACTATGGAGCCGAACGTTTGGAAACTGTTTGTTGTTGCACAAGGAAGATCCGGATTTGGATGGAAACCAATGCCCCTGAGAGAATCGAAAAACCTGCTTTCTATTTTCAAATGCTTAACTATATCCACGAAAATCAGGTAGGAAAAGGTTATGTTTCCCGTTCTGAACATTGGCTTTAGCCACCGGCCAACCCGGCTTCGCCGCCCCTTGCCAAAATTGCTTGCGACATGATGTACCGCGCTGGATGACTACCGACAGCCGAACGGGGCATGTTGCCCCGTTCGAACGTTTTGCTTTATTTCAATTTAATGTAGCAGCTAGGCTCTGACATCGTAAAAACGTCAAGAACGGGGTTGCAACCCCGTTCTGCTTAAGAGAGGAGATTAATGAAATTTGCCAACAAATTTAGTCAGCGAACCTGATGCTGATGATGGAAATGACACTTTAGAATCTGCTGTTAGGCCATCTGAAGAAACCAACACACTTGCGTGATGCGCTATGTTATTAGCTGAGTGTTGGTCACTGTGACCGTCACTGTTATCCATTTGATCCAACACAATATAAAATTCTGAATTTTCTGCGGGAGTGCCAAAGGGAGCACCAACGGGAACATCCCAAACCAACGTACCTTTAGCCGTACAGGTAGCAGGATCTACTGCATATGTTCCATGACCTATCCTGTCTGCCGTGTAACCAGCTGCAGATCCATATCCAGCGATAGTAAATTCGCCATTTCCATTAAAATTCGCTTGACCGACTACATGAGAACTCCGAGTAACTGCGCCTAAAACAGGAACCGGAAATGTATTGACCCCGCTCACTTCATAACCGTATTTTCCTTTTAAAGAACTGTCACCGCACCCTATGGCATGATGAGAGTGAGGGTCAGCATAAACTCCAGTTGAAAACAATGTTGCTGCAGAAATTAAAATTATCTTTTTCATTTGATTTATTTTATATATGTTTATGATGGGTTATTTTATTTTGTTACTTACTTACTTTTAAATTCCTGTTATCTCCATGTGAATTCTTTTTTTGTTGCAATCGATTGAACCAATTCGTTGTTCTAATTTCGTATTTATGAAAACAAAAGGTCACATGATGCCGAAAACTTGCCAATACACTATAGCGCTAATTTCCCTTTTTATATTACCCATATACTCGCCGATAATGGCTTGAATTTAGAGATAAGTTAGCACGAGTAAAAATGAAGTCAGTGGTGCGTATATATTTTGTAAAATATGCAACACAAACTTTATATAATATATATTTAAATTATATGAATTCAAATTTGATAAATACGTTGCTCAGTGACCGTTTTTTATTTCAATTAAATTTTACAGATAACCCTCGCAAAAATTGTGAAGCAGTTCTAATTATTATGTTTTAATCACAACATGGTCATGTTTTTTATCACTTTTGAATTGTAGGTCATCATTGCAAGACAATAATATTTTTATTTATAAATCATTATGTTGCCTTAATTAATCACCATTTTTTATCAAATTTTCATGTCTATTATAAATTTAATCATACAGGTATCATTCGGGAGGGGTGGCGTTGTAGTCGGAAGCCGTTAATTTATCAAAAGTATGATGCTGATCGTTATCATAACGGGTCCCACTATGGCCTCGCACGGCTTGGCTATATTATGCAGACTGAAGAACTTGCACTTGCGGAGGGAGAAACATTCGAACAACACTAGGGAGGTAGCCAGGTTTCTGGAGGCACATTTGAAAATTGCCTGAGTTAGCTATTCAGGCTTGCAAAGTCATCCATAGCACGAAATTGCACGGAACCAAATGAGCGGTTTTGGTGGCATGCTGTCATTCTGATTTGTCGGTGGTATCGAAGAGGGAGACAAGCTCATGAACAGCCTCGATCTTTGCAGCTTAGCCATCAATCTTGGGACTGTGAATACATTGATTCTGCATCCGGCTTCTACGACTCATACCAGAATTCAAAAGGAGGTGCGAATCCAAACATGTACCTACTTGGCTCTACAGCATTAACGGCATTTCGCCACATCCGCTAAAATAATGTCATGCGCGACAAGCCCCCTGTCCCGCAAAAAACGTCGATGCCAAACAAAAGCCCGACACCCAAACAATCGGCTATCCCATCAGTGGCTCTTTGGAGCAAACCATGCCCTACCGTCAAAACCCAAAGAAGTTGATTTCTCGCCCAATTCAGCTGCCGTTTTTCTGTATCGGCGCAGGTTTCCTGCTATTTTCCATCGTTCCGGCGCTATACGAGGCTGCGTGCATGGCTTCCTGGCCGGAAACCCAAGGCACCTTGCTGCAAGCGCAACTCAGAAGCAACCGTTCCAGCAAGTCCACAACCTATCGGATAGAAGCCGAATACCGTTATAACGTCGACGGGCGCGACTATCGCGGTAGCCGCGTCGTCATCGGCGCAGGTGCCGACAACGTCGGCGATTTTCAGCAAACGCTGGGGAACCGTTTTGAAAATGCCTACCAAATCGACCAAACAGTCAGCGTCTAGTTCGATCCGGCAAACCCGGCGGATGCGGTGTTGAATCGCGACATTCGCTAGAGTCTGCTCAGTTTCAAATTGATCTTCGTCATCGTCTTCGGCCGCGTCGGTTTTGCGTTGATCTATTTCGGCCTGCATGGCGCCGCCAAACCGGCAAGCTGCGCGTAACTCTGGTTACAACGCCCAGAATGGCAAGGCGGCGTCATCCGTTCCGGTGAGAAAACCGATATGTACTTCGCCTGTGGTTTCGCCGTACTCTGGAACCGGATCAACGCCACCGCCGCTTTTGCGGTCACGGACGCGTGACGCGAAAAAAGTGCGCTTGCACTGATGATCCTGATCTTACCGTGCGTCGGTTTGTGTCTGCTGTTTTGGGCAGTCAAAACCACACTGGAACGGAAACGTTTCGGCGCGACGCCAATGACCATGAGCCCATTCCCCGGCTTTATCGGCGGCGACATTGGCGGCGAGATACTCGTCAACTTCCCTTACCAACCGTCCGGAGCCTTCGACGTGATGCTGAGCTACATCAACAGGTATAAGTCAAGCAGCGGCGAAAACCGTTCATGCAGCGAAAAAGTCATCTGGCAGGACAAGGGATATGCCGAGGCCCGCCCGGCAATGCGCGGCGCCCGCCTATAATAGCGCATCGAATTGCCGGACAGCCTGCCGGAAAGCGAAGAGCACGGCGACAATTATCGTTTGTGGCTGCTCAAAATCCACGGCGACATGACGGGTGTGGACCTGAATTGCGGCTTCGAAATCCCCGTTTATCCCGTCCGCAGCACATTGCCACCTTAACCACGCAACTCCAGCCGCCAGAGTGCGGGCAACCCAGCGCAGCCGCATTGTTGCCGCTTACCCAGACCGGCAACCGCGTCGACATCTACTACCCGATGTTGTGCAAGCCCCGCTGGAAGGCTTCCCGCTGCAACTCATGAGCGGCATTTTCAATTTTGTGGGTGGCTTGATCGTGCTGCGGGGCTTGTACGCACTGATCAATTCGCTGCGCGTCCAATTCGACGGCCGTCCGCCGCATCCTCGGCGTCCCGGTCAGCAACAAGGTCGCTGTCTATCAATACGCTCAATCGAAATCAAACATAACGGCAGCAGCCAGTCGGGCAACACCCATCACATCAATTACCAAGTCATCACCAAAACGGCCTCGGGTAACATCTATTGGCCGAAGGGTTGGATGCGCATTGTAAGGCGGAACGGGTGGTGGAGTATTTTGGAACGTTGACGGGAAGCAGCGAACAAACAAATAGCTAGCCATCGAACCGAGACACCGGTTTATCCTTCACGCAGGACGGGTTTGCAACTCCGTCCCAAAAGTTTTTGGCACTGCCGCTATCTTTGAATCGCAAGAAACCTGCGTACAGGGAACTTACCCCGTCCAAAGGGTTTCTTGCTCTCTAATACAATTACACACAGTCCAATTAAAAAGGAAGCGCCATGCCGTCCCAACGAGGAATATTCATCTTAGTGAATATGTACCTCACGCGACTTTACTGTATCGCTTCTGCGCAAAGTATAGCGATCTGCATCGCCTGTCATCCTCGATCCATCACTGTTAAGCTGAATGAGCGTCCCTTCATCTTCAATATGATATTGCCGTATGGCTGATTCCTTACGAGGTGTTAAAACAACAGTATGGGTTTCATCATTCCAAGAATATTTCCCCTTTTCATAAAACTCCTTTGAGGATTCTCTCGCTGGCTGAGTCACCAGCAGATAATTGTTTTTTTGTTTTAAAGATAGCGTCGCTTTAATTCCATCGCAATCGGCGCAAGGGAGATAACCGTAAAAAACACCATGAAAATCCAGGCTCTTATCAATAGGGTTTACATGGGCTGAGTGATCTGTTTCCTTCTGGTGGCTCTTTGCAAGCGCTCTGGCGAAACCTTCTTGAGCTGTGAGATCAGTTTTTGCCATTGCAGGATGATAAGCAGAAAGCATAGTGCTGAAAAAAATCAAAGTCAGATTTTGTTTTAATTGTTTTTTTAATGTTTGCATATAAGTACCTTATTTAATTTGTAATTCCAGTTCAATGCTTACCGAACAACCTGAACGATTACGAAAACCCATAATACAAGACCTAGTCCTTTTTGGCGCGAAAAAAGCGCGATGCGCCCTCTGCCCGACGTGTCACTCATTCCGAAACAGTCGGCAAATCGACCATATCACCGCACCAATCGACCGGCAAAACACTATCGGCAACATAGCGATGAAAAGTTGAATGCGGCCAATCGCAAACCCGTTGCACATAACCATGTTTGAGTGGGTTAACATGAATATAGTCAATATGTTGGGCATAATCCCCCGTTCGGCGCGCCGTTGCCGTGTCGCCGACAGGCGTTCGGTGCTCAGTGCTCGGTAAACCTTTGGAGAAAAGCAATTTAATCAGATGCCAACGCATCAGAAAATCATCGGTATCCCGGCGGCAGTGTCCAGATGCAATGCATATGGTCAGGCAGCCACCCAAGCCTCAATATGAAATGGATGCAAACGGCGCACCTGACGTACCAATTCGCGCAGTAAATCAATATGATCGGTTAGCAAGGTATGTTGCCGTTCCAACTGGTTAACGGTGAAAAATAACAACCGCCCGCCACAAAGTTTCGTTGATAGTTGGGCATACCGGCTCCGTATCAGCATGATAAAAAGTAAATCGTAGCATACGTAGGGCGGATTCGTGCCAGCAATCCGCCAATCACCAAAAGTAGGCACTTTACGACTGCATGGATGCAGGAGGTAGAGCAATGCAGGAGCAATTGCCGAGGCGACGCACAATATCCAATACAATCGGACACAAAAAATCCCCGCTTGGAAAAATCCGAGCGGAGATGGTTCAAGACTCCGTTTGTGGCGGATTGCTGGCGCGAATACGCCTTACCGGTTTACGCTACGCTAATCCGACCTTGGCTTTAACCCATGTCCCACCCACTCTGACCGGTTGGTATAAGTTTTGCTGCCCAATTGAGTAAGCTCAAAAATAACACGAATTCAGCGTTGTTTCTGTCGTTTTCACAACATCGTTAACACTGAATGTCCGATGGCCGACAGAAGATGGATCGTAGTACAGATGAGCCGGGGTTTTGGTTTAATATTCTAACAACGGGGTAATTTACGATGGCAGAGTTTTACGTTGAAATAAATGCTCAGAGCAACGGGGATCATGTGGTTCATACGGCTGATTGTTCTGTGCTTCCTTCCAAAGAAACAGTGTATTATTTAGGATCAATCAGTAATACTAAAAGCGCTGTGAAAAAAGCTACTGAAGTATTAAGACAGCAGGCCAGCGGTTGTTCTCATTGTACCGCTGCGTACCAAACAACCTGACTAAAGTTTACCAGGCAAAATCAGGAATTAAATGTAAGTCGGTCGGGCATTCTGTTTATGCCCGACATTACAATGTTACAAATTCAGCAATGGCTTTCGAGTTTGCTAATGCTTTTTTAGTATCTTGCACCGCAATGTTGGGCAACGATACAGCGGTTGCCCAACCTAAATGACTAAAGCCCCGAAAAGGATTGAAAATCCCGCTTTCTATCTTCAAAAGCTTAACTATATTCACGAAAACCCGGTACGAAAAGGCTATGTTTCCCATCCTGAACATTGGCTTTGGTCATCGGCCAACCCGGTTTCGCCGATCCTCACCAAATTATTTGCGACATGATGTACCGCACTTGATGCCCCAGTAGCCGGACTGGGCATGTTGTCCCGTCCGAACGTTTTGTGTTGATTAGGTGTAACCAATTATCGGACATCCCAGAAACGTTAGGAACGAGGTTACAAACCCCGTCCCGCTTTGTTGCTAGCGCGGATTCGCCTTACAGCTTTAGTGCTATTTGGAAGATTAACGACTGTGTTCAGTTCCCGATGCGGCTTTATCGCACCGGTGCGCTGGAACGGTCAGTTAGGCCAAATATGTAACTTGCGTAGGATGTGCCGACAAAGAAGGCGCATCAATCGAGTAACTCGAACGATGCGCTTCGTGCCTCAGCGCATATATGGACTCCTCCGTTTTGCAAGCTTTTTCTTTTCGATCGCTACGGTCAGTCAACGCAGTTGCTGACATATATCCGGCCTGTTAATGAGGTCTTTGCTGCCTCTGGCCCTGATGGATTTCCGCGCGTTTTCATCTCTATCATCCTACCGGCCTCGAAGGCCCATGCGCTGAGCGGATTCTGAGAAAACACCGG
>JAQTLI010000082.1 GCA_028714995.1 Methylobacter sp.
CAACGCAAAGAGTCAAGATCACGCCGCAATAACCAAGGAACACCTGAAAATTTCGAGCTTTACGTTGTACCCGACAATCGAAAGATTGTCTCCCCACTAAGACCCATGACCAAGGCGCAGAATCGCTACATGACGGCGATTGAAAACCACATCATCACTTTCGGCACCGGGTTCGCCGGTACTGGCAAGACCTATATCGCGGCGGCTATGGCCGCCGATCTGCTCCACGACAAAAAAATCGATAAAATCATCATCACCCGTCCCGCTGTTGAAGCAGGTGAATCGTTCGGTTTCCTGCCAGGTTTGCTCGATGAAAAATACGCCCCCTATCTTGAACCGTATATCAATGTTTTCCATGAGCGTTTAGGCAAATCACACACCGAATACCTGATCAAGCATAAGCGTATTGAAGCGAAAGCACTGGGGTTCATGCGTGGCGTGACATTTACCGATTGCTGGGCATTACTGGATGAGGCGCAGAATGTTTCGCCCAGCCAGATGAAATTGTTTCTTAGCCGTTTGGGCAATAACGCTAAGGCAGTCATATCTGGCGATATTGAGCAATCGGACATATCTGGCAGGTCTGGACTGGATGATGCAATAAGATTACTTAAAGACACGCCTAGTGTGGCTCATGTGGACTTTGATTCAACTGATGATATTGTTCGGTCAGGCATTGCGAGGGATATTATTATTGCTTATTCTGGGCAGTCAACGGGCAAGAACTATTGGTGAGTCAATTTGTCTCTGTGCCATTGCATCGTATTGTTCAAGATGATGTTGCTTTATCAGGTCAACTAAAAGCTGCCTATAAGTTGGCAAGGTTGTTGGCGCCGATCGAAAATTGATCACTCGTACCGATAAAATATTGATCAGGGAAATGAGTTTGAAAGCTTTGAAAATTAATAAGCTACCCCAAGCTACACTGGTCAAACATGTTTCGGCATAACCAGCTATAAATAATCAAATTTTAACCGGCACCAACACCCTAAACCTGACACTCGTTAATTACTCAGTTTAGGATCAATTAGCCCTTTTTATTTAATCCATGCCAATTGATTCCGGCTTGTTGCATAGCCCCATAAGGTGGGTTACGCTACCGCTAATCCGGCCTATGTACAACGATCCTTCCTTGCCGTTGTTAACAACTTGATAAAATAATTGAAGGGCAATTAAAAATGGATAATGACAATTTAATAGATCAAGCGCGGTATCTTTATGCTGCATTAGAGGTCGAACGAAATGCACTATCCATAGGAACAAAACTAAGTTTGATCGTCTTGACCGTTTAGTAATCTGCGCTTATTGCCGTTATCAGCGTCGGTTAAATCGCTGTGTTTTGTGTTATCAGCACCGATTAAAGGACTGTAATCGGAAGTTTTGGGGGAATGAACATCAGTTCTGCCCAGCTGGCAAAAAGCTTCATAGAACCATAAAGCGATAGCGAGGGACACATTAGAGTAGAAGGCAAACCTATTTGGAATTTTAGACTCTTATTGGCTTTGAACGCTATGCAAAATCATACAGTCTACCTAATGTTTTGATCGACTTTTTTCACCATTATCGTGCTTAAAAATCAATTCGATAGTCCTACTGGATGGGGAACCGGACAATCAGTTATTTAGATCCCTATGGCAGCAATGAGACGAGTTCGACCTATCGCGAATGCCACAAATCGATCAATAGAAGCCGTTCACTGCAAATAAACGCCCAATATTTTTCAGCTATCGACACTGGCTTTACCAACTTGATACACTGTAAAAAATTGATTTACCAGGCAGCACAATTGGCATCTGGAAAATTTTCAATGTTGATTTCTATAGTTACCTGGTAAGTTTTGCATGGTGATTGACAGTGCTATCCACTGCTGCCGTTCCGTTACTGGCTGATCCCAGCTTTTTTGAGCCAGTCCAGTTCCATGTTCAGTTGTCCGATCTTGGCGTACAGCCGGTCCGGATCACTTTGGGCATCGACCGGTTTCGGTCCGCGCTTGCCTTCATATAGGCTGCCGGCATTCGCCAGCAACTCTTTTTTCCATTGATTCACTTGGGTCGGATGTACACCAAATTCCTGGGCGATCTCATTAACGGTTTTAGTCCCTTTGACCGCTTCCAAGGCAACCTTAACTTTTTGCGTACCGGTAAAAATCTTGCGCTTCTGTTCACTCACAAACTGCTCTTTTTTATCGCAGGCTACCATCTTAAATTATTGTCCGGATATCGGGATCCACTTTAGTATTGCTAAATTTTTGAAGAGTTTGGTCGACCGGTTTTAACTTTTTCAACTTGTTTAACAGCTTGTTTAAGTTCAGCTAAGTTTAATTTTGTAAGTAAATGGAGTCCGGCGCGAAGAATTTCACCTTTCTTGACATGGATTCCCGCTGCTAAGCAGGTTTTCTTGAGTTCTGAAATTTTCAGATAATCCTGTTCTGGAAATGAAAAACTATCTCTGATGACTTTTGCTTTGACGATTCTTCTTTTTTTAATAGGAGTTTTAACTTCATCTTCAACTGTCTTAACGATTTTCTTAGTTTTAGCGGCTTTGCTTAATGTTGCTATTGATGACTTTTTAGAGACTTTCTTGTTCGCTTCTTTATCTATTGACGGTTCAATAGCAATTTCGAGCGGTTCGGCTGCTGTTTTTTTTGATTTTGGCTGTGGCTTTGCTGTGCTTAACATGGGGTTCCCCTTTATACTTAAATCAAATAAAGTATATACCGTTTATACGGTTCTTCAGTTGTATATTTCAAATATGACCTACTAAACTCAAGGCTTTGATGCATATTTGCTCGTCCTAAGTATGTGTTTTTGCAGTTAATGCGGCAGAACCAGATCGTTACCCTATTTAGTCGTACATGAACCAACGCTGTTTATCATGAAAACGGACCGTGAGCAGAGTGATGACGAACAGCGTTAAAAGGAATTAACGGGACATTTTTTTGAGCGCCAACCACTGCATCGTCTACGCTCCAATAGAGTTTGCCCTGAAATTTATCTCCTGCCAGTTTTAGTAACAACTGCCTTATCGGATCTTTAACTCGTGCCAAAAAAAGTACTTTATTTTGATGCTTAAGTTCATCAGCAAGTTCAATTAAACATTCAGCCGCCGTGCTGTCAAGATTTGCACTTTGCTCAAGACTCACGATAAGAATCTGTACATCGTTTCTACTCTTTAAACGCTGTTGAACTTCGGCCAGAATGCCTTCGACGCTGGCAAAAAACAGCGGTTCTTCAGGACGCAAAATTAATAAATTGGCCTGGGGTAGGGCATCGGGGTGATTTTCTCTATCCACATAATCACGTGAATGCTCCAACGCTGCCAGTTCCCTTACCACAGGCTGACTGAAGGAGCGTATTGCAGCTGCTAATGACAATCCTATGGCAATCAGCATTCCATGTAACACCCCAAAAACTAAAACTGCAACGATCGCAGCCAGCGCAAGATATTGATCACGATCCATCCGCCAGAGATAAAGGAGTGATTTGGGGCTTAGTGCATGGCTCAAGGCATTAATCACGGCTGCTGCAACAATAGGCTCTGGAATGAGACCTATCCACCCTTGCCCAAAAACGACCATTAAAAGTAAAACTAATGCAGCAATTACCCCTGCGAGTTTACTTCGTGCTCCCGCTTCCTCATTCGCAGAACTGACTGAAAATCCTGCGCCGACTGGCATACCCTGAAGTAAACCTGAAACAAGATTGGCAGTCCCTAGCGCAAACAGTTCACGGTTGGGTTCTACAACATTGCCGTGAATAAGTGAGAGGCTACGAATACTGCCCCAGGATTCGGCAACAATGATAACCAGTAAACCGCACGCTAGTTCAGCCAACTGAACCCACTTTTCCAGTGGTAACTGCGGCAAGCTCAAACCCAGTGTTTTTATTTGCAAAGGCCCGACAATAGCCACATTAAAATTGGCAAGATTCATTGAGTTGCTTAAACAGATACCCAAAACTAATACCACAAAAGCGCTAGGCACAGCAGGCCAACGTTTCAGCACCCATAATAAAACCAGTGCACTGCAACCAATGACTGTGCTCCAGATAGCCCATTCAGTCGCGTGATTGAATAACTCAACGATTATATGAAAAGGATCTGAAGCATGGACTTTAATACCCAGTATTATGGGCAGTTGCTTGGTGATAATGGTTACCGCCAAAGCAAACGAAAAACCATGCAGTACCGGACGCGAAACGAATGCCGAAAGCCGTCCGAGTTTAGCTTTTGCAAAAACTAATAAGCCAACGCCCGTTAATATGACCAAAGCTACTCCTAAAGCTGCGGCAGCATTGCCATCAACCGGATGCAATGACAGAACTACAGCGGCAAGGAGTGCCGCAGCGGATGAAGTTGGCGCAACGATAGCAAAATGACTTCCCCCTAACCAGGCGTAACACATTAAGCCCACCAATGCGGCAGTTATAGCGGATTGAATGGTAAGATGCGCAATGGCAGCATAAGCGACAGCCTCAGGCAATAAAATAAAGGCAACCGATAAACCTGCAACCGCATCGGCAGCCAATAATCGTCTACGCGGCCAACATATGCTGTGCTTCACAGGTAAATTAAAGTTCATTTTTTAACTTGCACATCAGCATATGCCCGATTGTCATTTGAGTTGGGCCTAAGACTTTCAGCTCAACTTTAATTAAATGTTGATTTTTTGTGGGCATGGCATTTTGAGTTCTTATGATGAACGCTGACCGGCCAGTCCGCGTGCGAACTAGCCCGGGTTGAGCGAGGAATTAGGCAGAGTTAACCGCAAAAGTGGGAGGCTGTGACACCCTCAGATGATTTTGCATGGGATCAATGCATCTTCGTTGAACTCGTAGATGGCACACAGGCGGTGGTAGCCATCCGCAATCACAACTATACCGTTCGGTTCGTCTCTTAGGAGAAGAAGAGGTGAAAGACTCTTCCCATTCAGGATCTTTTTCCTGTCCTTCTCGACATGTAAATTGCTCACGCCCAATAGTGAGAGTCGAGAAGCTCTGAAGATATCCTTGGCTTTGAACTGCACGATGGCGGAGTTTCTAAACCTAATCATTATTTCAGCAACTCGATCATCGTTATAAAGAAGTCTGAGATAGGACTCAGCGGCTGGGTAGTCGTGCTCCTCAACATCGGGAAGCCACTTGATCTCTTTTACGTCCGATTTTGCCATTTTTCGCCTCAGCTTTCCCCCTTTTTTTCTATTGATAGCGTTTGGTGTGTTAATCACCATGCAAAACTTACCAGGCAACTATAGAAATCAACATTGAAATTTTCCAGACACCAAGAGTGCTGCTTAGGAAATCAATATCTTACAGTACCTTAAGCTGGTAAAGTCAGTGTTGATAACTGGAAATATTGTGCGTTGATTGACACGTCTTGTCTAATGTTTTGATGACCATCCATATTAAACGTTTTCGTGTTTTAAGAACGAACTTGACTGACCGCAGTGGGTCGAACTCGGTCTTTCGCGAATGACGCTTCGGCCAATTGTAGACAGTCAGTTTAGTTTTACCCCTTTCATTCTGAAACAAAATCAAGCGGACTCATAGTTCTCAAGCTAAATACTCAACAGAGTACCCCATTTCATGTGCCCATTTAAATCTATCTGATTGAGAACACCCCCTAGGCAGAGACTATTTTCAAGAACATCTAATGGACTATGTGGGTTAGCATCAAAAGATGGTTCAGAATTAATTTTGAATAGCAGGTTTTGGACGTTTTTTGCCTGACACGCAGCTAGATTTACTATCTTAGTGACTTGGTAGATGATGACGACGAAATTGTTTGTGCCATTCTGTCCCGCAAATATCAATACGATTCGAGAGGGGCTTGGGATAGTACCGGTTTTTTGCGTCAAAAATACTGGTAAGCATTGCGGGTGTTTTTTAAGAATAATTGCGCTGTTTTGTGTCAAAAACTTAGGCAAGTGTTGCGGTTTGTTATGACTATTTATTTTTAATTGCAACGTGAGTGCAACGTAACAAAATAACAGGCATAAAAAAAGCCCTTCAAAAAATCGTAAGGACTTGATTTGTAATAACTTTGATGGTGTGTCGTGCGCGATTCGAACGCGCGACCATCGCATTAAAAGTGCATCACCAACGAATTGAAGCAACCTGATACTGCACTTTACTCCTTATATACAAACAGTTTCAAGTTGTTTCGATATTGCTTGGTTCTGACTCAGTATCGTTTGACCAATGCGCCTAAATTTGCGCCTAGTTTTTAGTTGATCCAGATACAAAAAATCGGTGTTACCTACCTCACCTTGGCCTATACGTAGTCATACTTAGGCGTTTGTACCAATTGTAATGGTTTGTAAAATCAAGAAACAATAAACACTGACCGAAGCGTATAGTCTGAGGTGTTAGATAAGTTGGTTAGTATTAACACTTAAGGTATTCGAGGATAGCAGCGACTGTATTATCAGCCACTAGTTAATTGGATAAACTTACACATCCACACATCTGTCCCCATACTAAACAAAGAAAATTAATGAGAATACTGCGTTTCAACGATCCCATTCTAATGCCGGACACAGGTGAAAGCTCAGAACAGCGTTTGGCGAGGGCGATTCCTTTGAGGGGCACATGTGGACAGGGGTATGTCGAGAGACGGGGAATATCGGTCGAAGTCGCCGATGCTGCTGGCGTCCTGTTCGATGCTGATTTCGGTGGCCGCCCTGCCGTTGTTTTCCCTATGCGAGACCAGTTAGGGACCTTGACTTCATTGCACGGACGTTACCTTGAGGCAGGACGAGGAAAAAACAAGATGTTCACCATCGGGCCGGGGGGTGGTGTAGCCAGTGTACTGATGGGTTGGCAGGCTGAGCCTCTGATTCTGGTGGAAGGTTTGTTCGATGCCTTATCTTTGGCCTCCTGTGGATGGGCCTCAGTCGCGACGGTGGGGCGTTGGGCGCCATGGCTGCCGAAAGTATCTGCGGGCCGAGTGGTATGGCTTGCCTTTGACAATGGCCGTCCAGGGGAAGCCGAGGTGATACATTACACCCAGCGTCTGTCTGAGTGTTGTGTGCGTAGGCTGCCACCTCCAACACATTGTAAGGACTGGAATACGGCCTTGGCCAAGCTCGGACCTGGCGCGGTTGCTAAATGGATTCGTGATCATTTTTCCGCTTCTTCGGTCTTGGCGCCATGAACGAAATCTATGTCAGTACAGACATTGAGGTTGACGGCCCCATCCCAGGCCCACATTCAATGCTGAGCTTCGGGTCTGCAGCTTACCTGGCCGACAAAACCCTAATTGCTACGTTTTCGGCAAATCTGGAACTTCTTCCAGATGCTGTTGGCCATCCCGATACACTTGCATGGTGGAGCCAACACCCAGAGGCTTGGGCTGCCTGCCGATGCAATCAGCGTCCTCCCGCAGAAGCGATGACGGAATATGTTAGCTGGCTCGATACGCTCCCCGGCATCCCGGTATTCGTGGGATATCCGGCTGCTTTTGATTTCCTCTTCGTTTACTGGTATTTGATGCGCTTCGTGGGACGAAGTCCCTTCAGTTTTTCGGCGCTAGACATCAAGACTATGGCGATGGTAATGCTAGGCAGGGATTATCGCCGTAGCACCAAGCGCCAGATGCCGAAACGCTGGTTTGACGAACAACCCCATACACACGTTGCTTTGGACGACGCCATTGAGCAGGGAGCGTTGTTCTGCAACATGCTTGTGGAATGTCGACGTTGAACCCACGTCGAAAATCTGCCAAGTCCTTTGCAAGGAATGGTCAAGGACTCGCTGAACCATACAATCTTCCCCCGTCAATTTGCTTTCGGGTTACCCGCTACTGCAACGCACGTTGCGGTTTTTGCCTTGCGCCACCTGATGGTGCCCATCCTGATGAGGAAATACTCCTACGCCGGATTGATTGGCTCCTCTTACGTGGTGTTAACACTATTCATTTTTGTGGGGGTGAGCCAACCATTCATCCAGGTCTCCCTCGGCTACTGGTGCATGTGCATGCCCAAGGCGGAAAAACGAAGCTCACGACCAACGGCATAAAACTGCCAGAGGCGTTGCTGTCCATACTCCGTGCTACTGATACCCAAGTTAAAGTTAGCCTTCACGGGAACCGTGTACATCACGATGCTATGGTCGGTCTAATGGCTTTCGATCACACCACGCGTAATCTCGGGCGGCTTATCGCAGCAGGCATTCGGACTTCGGTACAGACTACTGTAGTTGCCAACGCTCCAGAGGTCGTAGAGTGGGTTTCGGAGTTTTGCTTGAACAACAAGGTGCGGCGACTAAGTATTCTGCCCTTTATACCTCGCGGCAATGGCCTAGATCGTCGAGTAGAGTATGAACTATCATCCACCCAACGCAGTTCGCTCCGTGAACTCGTCGCACAGAAACGCCGTGCGCTTTCGGGCCGTCTTGACTTGCGCTGGCTGGATTTTACTGCTCAACCCATCCACGTAGTCGAGGCGGATGGGTGTGTGATCATCGAAAGCGCTACGGAAGCGCAAGACAAGGTACTATGTCAAATTCCTTAACTAGGGTCCGATTAAGAATCAAATAGATTCAACTGGTTACATGTATAGGCGTGTTTTTTTACCTGATACCTTACAAGGCTTGCTGTATGGGTTATTAAAAAGTGTGCAAAATTTGCCAGTTTTGTGAGAAAAGAGCGTCCAAATTAAACAGCAGCCTTCACTATGTTACTGTTTTTAGAATACTCAATGCCCGACTTGACTGGCAAAATGGGTATTGAAAGGGGAAAAATCTGGAAGCTCTTTTACAAGTGAGTGCCTTTAAAACTGATCATCGGTCATTCAATTCTTAAAAAAAGAATTATCTCTCGGTTTTACAAATTTTGCGACAGAACCCGGGGACGGTATAGGTACGGATGGTCCGCATTGTCCGGGCGGAATATCAATCCCCGAATCTAGACTTTCGTGAATAACTCTGTTCGACCCTTTATAGTCTTTCCATCCTGTTTTCAGTGATACTAAGCACAGCTTATGTTGGACATTTTTTAAGCTTTCCGAGGTTGTAAAGGTTGCCTAGTTAATCCTTTGTTTTCCTTTGAATTCCCAATAGTAACTAAAAGCGATGATTGCTATAGCCAGCAACAAAATTTGCCACATATATTCTTCAACATAAGCCGCACAGACGGCGATTATGCCAAG
>JAQTLI010000083.1 GCA_028714995.1 Methylobacter sp.
TATGACCTGACCCGGCTGATACTCGGCTCGGAAGGCACCCTGGCGATTATTACCCAAGCCACCTTAAAGCTGACACCGCTGCCGGAAGCCACCAAAACGCTCCGGGCCATTTACAACTCAGTTTTTGATGCAGCCAAAGCCGTTTCCGCCATCATGTCGCAGCCGGTAATCCCCTGCGCACTGGAATTTATCGACGGCAATGCCATCAACATGATCCGGCAATACTCAGAATCCGATCTGCCTGAACATGCGGGAGCCATGCTCATGATCGAAGTCGATGGACAACGGGAAGGGCTGGACACGGCGGCTGAAAAAGTAGCCGCCGCCGCCAAAAACGATGGCCTGTTGAACATCCGACTGGCTCAGACTGATGAAGAAGTGAAGGCGCTCTGGCAAACCCGGAAAGCGCTGTCTCCTGCGTTGCGCAAAGTGGCGCCAAAAAAGATCAATGAAGATGTGGTGGTGCCGGTTACCGAAATGCCCGCATTGATAGCCGGACTGGGCGAGCTTTCAAAAAAATATGACCTTCCCATTATTAACTTTGGCCATGCGGGCAATGGCAATATCCACGTGAATTTATTGCTCGATCCCGATGAACCCGAACAAGGCAGAAAAGCCCACGCTTGCCTAGATGAAATCTTTTCTTTAGTGTTAACGCTCAATGGCACGCTATCCGGCGAGCATGGCGTAGGCCTCGAAAAAAGGGATTTTGTTGATCGAGAACTGGACGTCAATTCTTTGGAATTGATGCGCGCAATTAAACGCCAGTTTGACCCGAACGGCATACTCAATCCCGATAAAATGTTTCCGCTGATATGAATCTAAAAGTGAGTATAAAAAAGCCGCGGTGACGATAGACTGGGATCAAGCTCAGCTTTTTCCCAGACTGTGAATAATTTTGCCTGCCTGGAGGGTATGGGTAACCCGACCTTTCAGCGTTTGCCCCCAAAACGGCGTATTAGCGCCCTGACTTCTCCAGTTTTCTGAATTGACCTGCCATTCCAGTTCCGGGTCAAAAACACACACATCAGCTGAAAAACCTGGCGTTAATGCACCGTTGTTCAAGCGCAGAACTCGCGCCGGATTTGCGCTCAGTGCTGCGATACCCTGTTCCAGTGTTATGGCGTGTTGCGTTACCAGTTGGAGCATCAAGGGCAACAGGGTTTCCAGCGATGACATCCCCGGTTCTGTCTCTGGAAAAGCGCCCAGTTTGGCATCAATATCATGCGGCTGATGATCGGAACAGATACTATTAAGCGTACCCCAGGCTAGACCTTGTCTCAGATACTGCTTATCCGCCTCGGTGCGTAATGGCGGCAATACATGATAGGCACTGTCAAAAGGCGCCATGTCATTTTCAGTCAGATGCAGTTGATGGATGGCGACATCCGCACTGACATCCAGACCATATTTTTTTGCCTGATGTATCTTGATAACCGAACGCTTGCAGCTTAGCTGGCCAAAATGCACGCGGCAGCCGGTCAGCTCGGCTAATTCCAGGCATTGGGCCAAGGCTATAGTTTCGGCGGCTTCCGGGATGCTGGGCAAACCATAGCGGGTAGCGACCGCGCCTTCATGAGCGCAACCATTGTTACCAAGCCAATAGTCATTAGGCCGGAACATCAACAATAAATCATGGCTGGCCGCATATTCCATTGCCCGCCTTAATATCAGCAGGTTTCTCACCGGCTGATTGGCATTGCCGACTGCAATACAGCCTGCCTGCTTGAGCGACAGCATGGAGCTTAACTCTGTGCCTTCCAGTTTATGGGTGAGTGCCGCGATAGGATAGATTTGAGGATAGCCGGCTTTTTCGGCCAGCTCCTTGATCAGCTCTGCAACAGCTGGTGTATCAATTACCGGAACAGTATCTGGCTGCAGGCACAAGGTAGTAACACCGGCACTGGCGGCAGCAACAGTTTCACTGGCAAAAGTTGCCTTACGGTTTTGTCCCGGCTCCCGCAATCGGGTACTTAAATCTATAAAGCCCGGACAAACGATCTGACTGCCGGCATTGATGACCTTATCCGGTTGAAAACCGGCTGGTTCATTAGTTACAGACACAATTTTGCCATCGGCAATATAAACAGAACCGACGCGATCTATCTTGTTGGCTGGATCAATGATTCTTCCATGATCGATTTGAATCTGATTCATCATACTGCTCCCGGTTTCTGCATCGCCATCGACATAACTGCCATACGCACGGCTATGCCATTGCTGACTTGTTTGAGTATGACTGACTGCGGGCCGTCAGCCACTTTTGAGTCAATTTCCACACCCCGGTTAATCGGCCCTGGATGCATGACGATGGCATCGGGCCTGGCGATTTTAAGCTTATCTTCAGTGAGGCCGAAACATTTGAAATATTCACTTTCACTGGGCAACAATGCCGAACTCATCCGCTCTTTTTGCAAACGCAGCATGATGATGACATCAATATCTTTAAGACCTTCGGTCAAATTATGTGAAACTCTAACGCCTAAGGTTTCAACATAGGCCGGCAGCAAAGTCTTGGGGGCAATCACCCTGACCTCCGCAACGCCCAAGGTATTTAATGCCTGAATCTCTGAGCGCGCCACTCTGGAATGCAAAATATCGCCAATAATGGCCACTCGTAAATTGGAAAAATCTTTTTTTATCTGGCGGATGGTAAACATATCCAGCATGGCCTGCGTCGGATGAGCATGCTGGCCGTCACCGGCATTGATAACGCTGATATGCGGTGCAGTCTGCTGGGCGATGAAGTGCGCCGCACCGCTAATCGCGTGACGCACGACAAACATGTCGACAAACATGGCTTCCAGATTGCGTATGGTATCGAGCAGGCTTTCGCCTTTTGACGTTGCCGAGGTCGCAATGTTCATGCTTAACACATCAGCGGACAATCGTGTGGCTGCGAGTTCAAAGGTCGTTCTCGTGCGGGTGCTGTTTTCAAAAAACAGATTAACGATGGTTTTGCCGCGCAATAGCGGAACTTTTTTAACCTGTTGCTCGGACATGCCGGCGAAAGACTCGGCGGTATCAAGAATTTCTGTCAATAAGCTCTTGCTCAGACCTTCAATGGTCAGAAAGTGCTTAAGCTTGCCTTCCGCATTTAATTGCAGGGTATCACTCATGATTTATGCTGCCGCATTGATAGTTAGTATATGAATGGCTAATGGTTCAGGGCCTGTCAGTTTGATCCGCTGATCTGCATTTAAGGTGATACGGGTGCCAACGCAGTCTGGATTGAGTGGAATCTCCCTGCCATCCCGCTCTATCAGCACGGCCAGAACAATCTGGTTTGGTCGGCCGTAATCAAAAATTTCATTCATTGCTGCGCGGATAGTTCTGCCGGTATAAAAAACATCATCGATCAGGATAATGTCGCGACCCTCGATATGCATCGGCAACTGGCTGGGTTTGACATTGGGATTGACGCCGATTTGCGAAAAATCATCACGATAAAATGAAATATCCAGCAGCCCCAAAGGCTCGCTGATATTTAAACGCCGGTGCATTTGCTCGGCAATCCATACGCCGCCGGTACGAATGCCTATCATCAAAGGGTTAATCAGATGTCTTTCATCTATGATGCGCTTTAGCTCGGCTTCCAGCTTGTTCAGTAAGTCGTCGATTTTTAACACTTAACGGTCCTCTTTCGCATGGTCATTTAGCCAGGTCTGCAAGATAAGCTGGGCAGCAAGTTGATCCTGTACTTCCCAGAGTTTTGTTGCATTAATTTTGACTTCATCAAATAACATTTGTTTAGCTTCAAATGTCGACAAGGTTTCATCCTGTTGATAAACAGGCAGTTGATATCGACCTTCCAGCTGTCGACAGAATTTTAACATACGCGGCGTAACCAAATTATCCGCGCCATCGTGCTGTTTTGAAATACCGACCACTAAACCCGCAGGTCGCCACTCTTGTATCAGCTTGCTGATTATTTTCCAATCGGGATTTTGATTGATTGAGCGAATCGTTTGCAACGGGCTTGCTGTGCCGGTGGTCGTTTGACCGACGGCTGCGCCTATTTTTTTAGTGCCGAAATCAAAACCGAGATAGGTATCAGTATTTGCTTTGCCCAATAATGGATCTTGCTTAGCCATGCCCTGCCGGTGTTGTTAACTGATTGATGTCAATTCCAATTTGATCGGCCGCCGCACTCCAGCGCAAGTCAATCGGCGTATCAAATAAAACCTGTTTGGCATAAGGTGTATTGAGCCAGGCGTTATCCATGATTTCTTTTTCTAATTGACCCTCAGCCCAACCGGCATAACCCAAAGCTACCAGATATTGTTCAGGACCCTCTCCTGCCGCAATGGCCTCAAGTACGTCACGGGAAGTCGTCAGGGAAATTGTCTCTGAAACAGCCATCGTCGCATTCCAGTCTCCGCCGGAAGTATGTATCACGAAACCGCGCTCCTGCTGCACAGGGCCTCCATCAAAAACAGTGACTTCAGCCGCAGTCAGGGAAGTAACACGTATATCCATTTGTTTGAAAATTTCACCCAACTTCATATCCGTTAACCTATTAATGATTATGCCTAATGCACCGGCTTCATTGTGCTGGCATAAATAAGTCACCGTATGGACAAAATTAGGATCGGCCAAATTGGGCATGGCGATAATAAATTGGTTATTTAAGTAGGTAGCTCTGGTCATGTGCCTTAGTATCGAAGGTTATGATTGACTCTGCAAATATTTATGGCGAAGTCATCCCTGACTCATCAGAAAACTTCCAAACCCTTGTTATTACCAGAACATCAAGCTCTTTAAGTAACTCCAAGGGTAAGGGAGCAAATGGCGCACTCATACGGACAATTCTTTTAGCCGCCTCATCCAGCGCAGGATTTCCCGAAGACTGACTTATGCGTATGCTGTAAATACTGCCATCCGCCTTAATCCCGACATCCATGGTCAAAGTACCGGAAAAGTCTTTCTTGGCAGCCACTTCCGGGTAATTAAGATTACCGGTGCGCTCCACCTTACCTTCCCAATCCTTCATGTATTGTGCGGCAACATATTTATGCGCGCTCACCGAATCAACAAATTTTATCTTGGCTTGCTCGGAACTTTGCTGGCTAAGCCTGATTTCTGTGCCCAATTGTGTAATTTGTTGCTGCAATGTCTCAGCCGACAACTGTGGACGCTTTTCAGTATGCTGCCCAGTATCCGGCTCGCTTGCCGTGACAACTTTCTTTTCAGCCTTTTCCTGGGTAATCATTTTTTGTGCTGCTTTGGGTTTGCTTTCTACTGGCGCGCTCTTTTTGATCTCCTTTACCTGGCTATTGCCCTGACTGGGGAGTTGTTGCGGGGGTGGCTCAGGCTTCTGACTTGTTACACCCGCGCCTATCTGATTTTCCTGAGCCAGAAATTGTGCATTTTTAGGCGCTTTTTTTGCGGGCGTATTAACCAGAATAATATCAATGGATCTGCTTACCTTCTCCGGCTGAGGCGCGTTGAAATTCAAGCCCAATACAATGACAATATGAACGATGGCCGCTACAAACAAGGCTATCAATAAAGAATCATTATTAGATAGGGAGGCAGGTCGACCGAATATTGCCTGATTTGTCATATTATTGAAGGACGTTTTCAATATGATCCATGAGTTGGCCAGTAATATTAAGCCCAAATTGGCGATCAAGCTCCTGAACACAAGTAGGGCTGGTAACATTGATTTCGGTAAGCGTATCGCCTATTACATCAATTCCGACAAAAACCAGCCCTTTTTCCCGAAGCGTAGGCCCCACCTGGCTTGCAATCCAACAATCTCGCTCGGTTAATTCCCGGCCTTCCGCCCGCCCTCCGGCAGCCAGATTTCCGCGGGTTTCGCCCTGGGCGGGAATGCGCGCCAGAGCATATGGCACCGCCTCACCATTGACCAGCAAGATACGCTTATCACCGTCTTTAATTTCCGGCAGATATTTTTGCGCCATCACATATCGGCTATTGTACTGGGTCATGGTTTCCAGAATCACACTCAGATTGGGATCTCCCTCGCGCAAATGAAAAATAGAGGTTCCGCCCATTCCGTCTAGCGGTTTTAAAATGATTTCTCCCTGTTCCTGTAAGAAACTCCTGATTCTGGCAGGCTCTCTGGCAACCAGAGTTTCTGCACAGCAGTGTGGAAACCAAGCCGTAAACAGCTTCTCATTGGCATCCCGCAATGACTGCGGTTTGTTTATAACATAAACGCCCATGCTTTCCGCTCGTTCCAGCAGATAAGTTGCATAGATATATTCCTGATCAAAAGGCGGATCTTTACGCATCATAATAACATCCAGCTCGTCCAGCGGAATGTCCTGCTCAACGATAAACTCATGCCACTTTTTCTCATCCCGCTGAACTTTGATGATTCGCGTTCTGGCATAAGCCTTGCCGTTTCTTAGAAACAAATCATTGAGTTCCATATAATGCAATTCCCAACCTCTGGATTGGGCTTCAAGCAGCATCGCAAAACTGGTGTCTTTTTTTATGTTGATATGATCAATGGAGTCCATGACCATGCCGAGTTTAATAGGCATTATTGTCCCGTTGTAATTACTTGAAAAACAAAATAGTTGTCTAATCTATGAGGGGCATTTTATAGATTGTTGTTTACCTTGAAAAGATTTTTTGGTATAAAGCTCGGCTAACTTTTGAATTTAGGCACATATTAGAGGTTAATCATGTCCAGAGTATGTCAAATAACAGGCAAACGCCCAGTTACAGGTAATAATGTTTCACACGCTAACAACAAAACCAGAAGACGCTTTTGTCCAAATCTGCAACACCACAGATTCTGGGTAGAGAGCGAAAACCGCTGGGTTCGTCTCAGAATTTCCACTAAAGGCATGCGTATCATCGACAAGAAAGGCATTGATGCCGTTCTTGCAGATTTACGTAAATCTGGCGAAAATGTTTAAGGGGATAGAAAAATGCGCGATAAAATTAAATTGATTTCTACTGAAGGCACCGGGCACTTCTACACAACAACAAAAAACAAGCGGACAATGCCTGAAAAAATGGAGATCAAAAAATTTGATCCTGTTGTTCGTAAGCACGTTATTTATAAAGAAGCCAAAATCAAATAGTTTGTTAATAACTTCTTTTAAGTTGCCTGGCTAACCACAGCTGATTTCAGCTGTGGTTTTGCTGGTCTTACCAGCACTAGTATCCCAATCGCTTGACGCCCTGCTCCATGCAGTCGTCAATCGCCTTTAAGTTGATCCAACACTTGGGTTAACTTTTCTACCTGATTCTGCAATATCCGACATCGTTTTTCGGCATGGTCTTTATCAGTCTCAAGCTTCCTGTACTGGTCATTGAACCGACTATTCATCCTTTTTAGTTCTTCATTTTCGGACTTAAGTAATCTTATTTGATCCTCCAGACTACTGCTAGCTGAACCAGCCGAATTATAAAAAGATTGTTCCTGCACATTCCCCTGGTTAAAACTTTCCGGACTCTCGGCAATTGCTCTACCGCCTGCATCCATGCAGTCGTCGACAAGCGTCTCAAATCCGTCGTCTATATGAAAAACAGCAGCTTCATTTTCCGTTTCTGGCGAAACACCCTTTATCCCGCCCTTCAAAATTATTGCGTTAATTTTATGCCTGAGCAATAAAAATGCGGCGGCCTCGCTGACCTTACCATCACCACAAACAACAATGACAGGCTTTGCACGGCTTAATGTTTTAAGCTGCATCCTCAATGAGAAAAAAGGCGCATTGATACTGCCATCCAGATGACGTTTTGCATATTCATCCTGCGAACTCACATCCAGCAAAATAGCGCCCTGCCTCACCGCCTCTTGCATCTCTATGTAATTAACAAATCTTAACGTGGGATCTTTTATTAGCGATACAAATCGTTTTTTATCCAGTCGCAATAAAACAATATCTGTCAGCGCGGTAATTGATCCATTGCTAGGCGTATCGGAAATCAGCGAATCTTCTCCGAAAGTATCGCCGTTTGCCAGCTGAGCTAATTTAATGTCTTTTGCATTGGGTGACGGCTTACGCGTTAACAGGCATTCCCCGTTTTTTACCAGATAATAATAATCGCCGGCACTGCCTTGCTCGATTATGGTTTCGCCCTTATTAAAACGGACTTCTTCCAAACCTATCAGAATTTGTTGCAAGTTAGCAGGGGGAAGGCGTTGAAAAATAGGCGACCTTAATAACGCCGTCATCCAGTCACCTGGATCGCCTTCAGCCTCTTCAATGATCATGTTATTTTCATCCTCTTTATAAACAAGGAGAGGTGGCTTATTAACGATATCAGCATCCAGCCGCAAAAAACGCACTTCCCCGTTCGCAACTGCATCAATTTTTCTTGGTATCTGGTGAGCGAGTGCAAATCTGGCAGAATCACTTTCAGCGGCTATAACTTCAATCACGAGTCCATCCGATTGAAGCGCAACTTCACCACTCAATAGATAAATAAGATGCGTATCCATATCTCCCTTTTTAAACAAAATCCCGCCCTGCATTTCTTCAACAGTCATTTCAGCACATAACGCACTGAATTGAGTGCCTGGCAATGTTGCCAAGGGGATCAGTTTCCGAATGATCAGTCCATCTTTGGAATTGACATCTACGACCATACGATTATTTTAAGTAGGAGATTGACTAAATAATAGATCATTATTTATAGATTGCTTGAAAAGAACTTACTTTAACACACCTTGTATTAGGCATTTTTAGACATATATTGTGTTCATGCACGCTTAACAACCACTGGAAAACTATGATGAATATTAAATCAATAAAACAGTTGTTATTTATGACTCTTTTACCGGTTTACATCTGCATGGCCTCGCTCTCGCAAGCCGCGGGTTTGCCGCCCTATGCGGAAGGACAGCCATTGCCCTCTTTGGCTCCCATGCTTGAACGCAGCATGCCGGCAGTCGTAAATATATCCACATCAACCAACATTCAGGTTAGCGAAAATCCGTTGATGCAGGATCCGTATTTTCGTCAATTTTTCAATGTACCCAACCAGCCGCGTCAACAGCAAAAGAATAGTCTGGGCTCCGGCGTCATTATCGACAGTAACCAAGGCTTAGTACTAACCAATAATCACGTAATTGATAAAGCAGATAAAATCATGGTGACCTTGAATGATGGTCGCCAGCTCAGCGCCGAA
>JAQTLI010000084.1:0-6081 GCA_028714995.1 Methylobacter sp.
CTACGGCGGCTATTCGCGCCACGGTTAACGGCCTGGTACTGGTTGGCCTGGGTGAAGGCTTGCTGCTGGGTGTTGGCTATGCGTTTGCCGGCTTGAGTCACCCTGCTCTGCTGGGGGCATTGACCGGCGTTTTTGCCATGATTCCATTCGCCGCCAAACTGATTTTCGGGGCCTGTGCGCTGGTGCTGGTCGCTGAGGGAAACATGGTGGCAGGAAGCACCCTGTTTGCGTTTGGCGTGGTCGTTATTCTGCTGGCAGACAACTATGTTCGTCCCGCATTAATCGGCGGCGCGGTCAAACTACCTTTCATCTGGACGCTGCTAGGCATTTTTGGCGGACTGGAAAACTTCGGTTTACTAGGCTTGTTTCTAGGGCCGACCCTGATGGCGGTACTAATGTCGATCTGGCGCGACTGGGTTGCCGATATGGATAAATCGCATGCGACTACATGGCCGCTAGATACTGAAGACAGAGTACCGCAGAAAGCACAAACCGACGACATAGAGCAATTACTAATCTCAACGACAACAGAATTCGACGACGGGCAATAACTGGAGTCCATGGTCTTTTGGGTAACCACTCTCGAAGATGGTTTTTATTACGAATTGGCTGACGTTCCTTGTTTATCGGGCAATAATTTAACCCCCCTGTCAGGTAGATTGGATTTTTCCCCTTGATATGTTAAAAATAAATTTAAACCATATCAGGGTAAGGAGATAAGCAATGTACATATATGATTTACGACGCAATCCACGTCGCATAATAATGACTCGCCGCACGGCTGACAGACGCACCGCGCCTTATCCATTCGGCTCGCTGGAATGGATAGAGAACGTAAAAAAGAATTATGTGGCTTGGCCGAAGTCGGATCGTCGTGACGTGAACAGACGCTGCAATGAGCGACGCGCACCTGATCGCCGCCATCAACACTTTTCAGAACAACGTCATTCCGAACAAAAATATTCCCAGATTTTACTGACGCAAGAAGAAAGGCAGTTAATTGAAGACATTTATATGAGCGATTTTGAATAACTGCTTTTAGCGCCCTGCCCCGGAATCATGCGGCGGGGCATCATCAACACAAAGTTCTCTCGAACGATGCGTTTATGCCGCATCCTACGTGCTGATTGAGTGCAATGTTTAGCCATTGCCATTTGCGACCATTTGATAATAACTGAGATAAATGCTACCAGTCTGTGCCGCATGGCGTTTTTTGCGAACAAGCAAGCTGATGAAGTCAATACGCTCTTCAAATACAGCCATAAGATCACTACCATCCATAAGAATGATTGCTGCACCGCCCGCTTGATGGGCTGCGACTCCATCTTGTGAATAAGAATTAATTGACAGAAAAACTCCGAGAGTGTTTTCAAGTTTAGTTTTCACTTTGTCGGAAAAAACAGCCAGATCAGCTTTATTAACAAGTTCTATTTGCCATTTTGCTTCAAAAAGATATTCGGTTCCTTCAAGTGAAAATGCTCCATCGATTTGCTCACCCAAATTTTTGAATGAAGCTTTTGGATCAAGATCAAATAGTTCGAATAATTCATACATAATTTTTTCAAGCTCGAATCCACGTCCCTGCGCATTATCGGAGCTCACCAATGCCATATATCGATTTTTGATTGCCTCTAGTTTTTGCCGAACAGCTGCATTTTCTTTGAGTTTGTTGGCCGCTTGTTCTTGACGTTTTTTAATATCATCTTGTTCCCTTTTTACATCTTGATGAGGTTCAACTAGTTGTTTTAGTCGAGCTACTGCGCTCCGTGCCTTTTCAGCTTTTTGAGAACCATCCTCGAGTTGCTTGAGATGAGAAAAGTCAGTCATTTTGCAGATTTCGTAGCATATTTTAGTTAAGTCATCGATATGTGCGCTTGGATTCGAAACTAAAAAATCTATAACGTTAGATGATATTTGGCGTTTAACGTTATCCCAATTGAAATTATACAAAATTGCTGGGGTAGACAAGCAGTGTTTAAGAAATCCTCGTAATTCAGGTTTGTACCAGTAAACTGAACAGAGCGCTTCTTTAAGTGCCATGATTCCTGCTGGGGAGAGTTGTTTTGCCAAGTTTAACTCCTTCTATAAATAAACACCTTGCGGTGTAAATCAAAATTATGAACGGCGCATGACACCGTCCGTCCGTGCTTTAATGCTGTCTGAGTATAAACAATTCAGTTCTGGATTGGTAACAATTGCACAGACTATAAGAGCCATCAAACCTTCCCGCTCAGGCTTAAGTTACATCCATGTTAAACTTTACAATATGAAGCAAAACACATTGCAAGAGCCTGGCCGCCATGCCTGAATTACCCGAAGTCGAAACAACCTGCCGAGGCATTGCGCCGCACATTGTAGGGCAAACCGTAAAACAGGTTATCGTCCGTCAGTCCAAACTGCGCTGGCTTGTGCCTGAAACACTCAGTCAAACCTTAACGGGACTCAGCATTCAATCAGTCACCAGAAGGGCAAAATATCTGCTGCTTTCCACCAGCGCCGGCACGGTGCTGTTGCATTTAGGCATGTCCGGCAATTTAAGGATTCTGTCCGCAGATCAGGTGGTCGGCAAACACGATCATGTTGATTTTGTTTTTAACGGTGGAACGGTGCTGCGCTTCAACGATCCGCGCCGGTTTGGTGCGGTGTTATGGACAACGGAACCCACCGCAGAACATCAATTGCTTAAAGATTTAGGTCCGGAGCCGCTTTTATCTGATTTTAATGGCGAACTGCTTTACGCCCTTTCCAGAAGCCGCAAAACAGCGGTGAAGTCATTCATTATGGACAGCCATATCGTGGTGGGAGTTGGCAACATTTACGCCAATGAAGCCTTGTTTATGGCTGGCATACAACCTACGCGTCAGGCTGGCAAAGTTTCCTTGGCGCGTTATCAAAAACTGGCGGAGTGTATTCGCATGGTTTTACAGCAAGCCATCGAGCAAGGCGGCACAACGCTGCGGGATTTTGTCAATGAAGCCGGGAAACCCGGTTATTTCCAGCAGCAGCTTAGAGTCTATGGCCGGGCTGGACTGCCTTGTGTCACCTGCCAGCAGCCATTAACGGAAATCCGTATATCCAATCGCTCAACGGTATTTTGCGGCAATTGCCAGCGGTAAAGACTGTTCGGCCAGTAAGCCTTTGGTTTGCTTTATCAACACTACCCTTTATAATCATTTCTGCTTTCAGGTTCCAGAGGGTTTTTCAGACCCAATGGTTAAACGGGAAGTCGGTAAGGTTTACGCCAAATCCGACGCTGCCCCCGCAACGGTATATAAGTAAAGTTTCATCGAGATGCCACTGTGTTCACGCATGGGAAGGTGATGATTCAGGTTAACGCCACTTATAAGCCCGGAGACCGGCCCGAGAGTGTAATTCGGTACAGCGGAGGGCTGTCTGCGAAAGTGACAGTCAGCCTCCCGTCAACTCTCGTTTTCTTTTGTCCTCTGTTGTTTAAAACAACTTTCCATGCGCGGGCGGCGCGAGGACAAACATGCAAAAATTTATCTTCAGTTCATTTATCATTGCCGGGTTTATCCAAACCCAACCATCGCAAGCCTCATCCACAGATGAAACCAAAACCGTTACGCTGGACACAATGGAGGTCGAAGGCCGGGCAACCGATTTGTTGGGCGTGGCGGCATCGGCATCGCAAGGCGTAGTCGGGCAAGCGGAGTTTGCTTATCGGCCCCTGGCGCGAGCTGGCGAACTGGTTGAAGTCGTGCCCGGTGCGCTGGCGACCCAGCACAGCGGCTCGGGCAAGGCCAACCAGTTTTATTTGCGCGGGTTTAACCTGGATCACGGCACCGACTTTTCGGTGATGGTGGACGGCGTGCCGATGAACATGCCCAGTCATGCTCACGGACAAGGTTATCTGGACTTGAACAGCGTCATCCCCGAACTGATTGACACCATCGAATACGGCAAAGGCCCTTATTACGCCGATGCCGGCGATTTTTCCTCTGCCGGTTATGCGCGCATGCGCACTATGCATAATTTGCCCAAAGGACTGCTCAAATTTACCGGCGGCGAGTTTGGCTATTACCGCGCATTATTGGCGAATTCCACAAAAATCGGCGCGGGCAATTTGCTGGCTGCGGGCGAATTCAATGCTTATAACGGCGTATGGAAACAACCGGAAGACTTGGGCAAATACAACGGCATGCTGCGTTACACACTGGATAACAGGGATTGGGGCTTGTCGGTCAACGCCAAGGCCTATCACTCCAGCTGGAACGCGACCAACCAGATTCCGGAGCGGGCTATCAATAATGGCACACTGGATCTGTACGGCAGCATGGATCCTTCAGATGGCGGCGACAGCAACCGTTACAGCCTATCCAGCAACGTCTGGAGCCGGGGCGATAGCTACAAGAATGACTTTAATGCTTATCTTGTTTATTACGATCTCAATCTTTACTCCAACCCTACCGGCTTCCTTGACAACCCCGTGCAAGGCGACCAAGTAGATCAAACCGAGCGCCGCGTGGTAACCGGCGGCAACGGCGAACAAACCTGGTTTGCCAAATGGTTCGGATTGGATGTCGACAACAGCGTAGGCATGCAAATCCGCCATGATGATGTAATCGGAGCCGCGTTAAACCACACCGAACAGCGCCGGATTTTCCAGACTGTGCGGCGGGATAATATCAGCGAAACCAGCGTAGCGGCCTACCTGAAAAACCAGGTTCAGTGGCTGGAGAAATTTCGCACCATTTCCGGGTTACGCGCCGACTTTTTGGATATTAATGTTGATAGCCGGACACTCGCAGCTAATTCCGGCCAACGAAACGCAGCGCTTCTGAGTCCCAAACTCAGCCTGATTTTCGGGCCCTGGGATGATAATGAAGTCTTTGTTAATCTGGGCTACGGCCATCACTCCAACGACGCACGCGGAGCCACCTTGCGTATCAACCCGGTCAGCGGCGATCCTGCCGCTTCGGTCTCGCCGTTAGTGCGGTCGCGCGGTGGTGAAATCGGGGTGCGCAACCAGTTTATACCGGGGCTGAATTCCACAGTGGCGCTGTGGTGGATGCAGGTGAATTCCGAATTGATTTTTGTCGGCGATGCAAGCAGCACCGAACCTAGCGGACGCAGCGAACGTCACGGCGTTGAATGGAGCAACTACTACAAAGCAACCGATTGGTTGACCCTGGATGCCGACCTGTCTTTCTCAAAAGCGCATTATGTCGGCGTACCGCGCGAGACTAACAACATTCCCAATTCGGTAGGACGGGTGATCAGCGCTGGGGCGGTGGTGCAACTGCCATATCACACATTTACAACGTTACGCTTGCGCCATTTTGGCGACATTCCGCTTAATGATACTGGTAGTTTCACTGCCGGTGACACGACGCTGGTCTACTGGGGTGTTGGCTATGAGCATAAGGATTTAAAGCTTGAACTTGACCTGTTCAACTTGCTGAATTCCAAGAGCAATGACACCGCTTATGCCTATACTTCCCGTTTGCGGGGAGAAGCAGTCGAAGGCGTGGATGGCATACTCAAACATCCCGTGGAGCCACGCATGTTACGGATGACGGCTTCGGTGAGGTTTTAACGCAGTAAGGTGCAATTATAGGATGTGATGGCGTATTTCACCTCGTGGAGATGGCTGCGCATACGGCGGAATAGCGATAGCGTATTCCGCCGTATGCGGACTTTTAACCCGCTTCCTGCTCGCTTTCTTTCGCCTTATCAACCGACCATAGTTTCTCAAGTTGATAAAATTCGCGTGCCTGAGCGGTCATGGCATGAACAATCACATCGCCCAAATCCAGCAGCACCCAGTCCGAGCCTAAATCGCCCTCGACACCCAAAGGTCTAACTCCGTTTTCCTTAATTTTTTCAGATACGTAATCACATAAAGACTTCAAGTGGCGATCTGAAGTACCTGTTACCAATACCATATAATCGGTAAAACTGGTTTTATTCCGAACATCCAGTGTCGTTACGTGTTGCCCTTTGCGTTCATCCAAAACATCCTGGACAATTTTCAATATATCTTCTGCTTGCATTCAAATTCCTAGTGTAAATAATGAGTTCAATGTGTCTCGTAAAGCTTATGTTGCTTGATGTATTCTA
>JAQTLI010000084.1:6091-9057 GCA_028714995.1 Methylobacter sp.
GGCAATAAAAAACCCGGATTATGTTTTCTTGCAATCATGTTTCTGATAGCCGTTGCCGAAATATCAAGTTGGGTGATTTGCTGAAAGCACAGTTTCCCTGCCCTATTTTGCGTCAGCTCTTTACTATCTTGGGCCAATCTGGCTTTTAAAAAGTCATCGAGATCCTGTGTTTCAAATCCCGGACGGGTCATCACCACAAGATGCGCATAGTCAAATAACTGCTGCCATTGATGCCAGCCGGTTAAATTTTTGAACGCGTCACTGCCGATAAACAACAGCAAGGGTTCGGCTGGAAATTCCTGCCGCAGGGACTTCAGCGTGTCCACCATATAAGACGGCTCTTGATGCTGGTTGTATCTGTCCAGCTCCCTGGTATCGATTTTCAAGCCCGGCTGGTTTCTTATCGCCAGCTCCAGCATCAGCAGGCGCTGCTTTGCTGTTACGGCAGGCTGTTCGCGGTGCGGCGGATTGGCACAAGGGATTAACCGAACTTCGTCCAGCCCGAAGATGTCTTTAACTTCCAGCGCCGAACGCAAATGTCCGTAGTGGATAGGATCAAAGGTACCGCCAAGGATGCCAATCATTTATTGCCTGATTTGGCCATCACCCAGCACGATGTATTTTAGCGAGGTCAACCCCTTTAAACCCACCGGGCCGCGTGCATGAAGCTTATCGGTGCTGATGCCGATTTCAGCTCCTAAACCATACTCAAAGCCGTCGGCAAAACGGGTCGAGGCATTCACCATCACCGAACTGGAGTCTACTTCCCGCAAGAACCGGCGGGCTAAGGTGTAATCCTCAGTCACAATAGCCTCGGTGTGCCCGGAACTGTATTGATTGATATGCTCCATCGCTTCATCAATGCCGTTGACAATCCTGATCGATAAAATCGGCGCCAGATATTCAGTATGCCAGTCTTCCTCTGTCGCTCTAATGCAGCTTGGAATCAGGGAACAGGTTTTAAGGCAGCCACGTAATTCAACGCCTTTTTCGCTGTATTTTTCAGCCAGCAGCGGCAATACTTTGGCGGCAATGCTCTCGGCAACCAGTAAGGTTTCCATCGCATTGCAAACACCGTAGCGATGGGTTTTGGCATTGACGGCAATCTTGACCGCCTTATCAATATCAGCTTTGTCATCGATATACACATGACAGATGCCATCCAGATGCTTGATCACGGGAATCGTTGCATCCTTGGAGATACGTTCGATCAAGCTTTTGCCGCCGCGAGGAACGATCACATCGACGTATTGGTTCATGGTGATTAATTCACCTACCGCTGCGCGATCTGCTGTCGCCACGATTTGCACGGCTTCCACCGGCAAACCTGCCGCCTCCAGGCCTTTGGATATGCACGATGCTATCGCCTGATTGGAGTGTATGGCTTCCGAACCACCTCTTAAAATACAGGCATTACCGGATTTAAGACACAAGGCCGCCGCATCCACCGTCACATTGGGACGGGATTCATAAATAATGCCGATCACGCCCAAAGGCACGCGCATTTGGCCGACCTGTATGCCGCTGGGGCGGTAGCTTAAGTCGCTGATTTCACCGACCGGATCGGGCAACGCGGCGACCTGCTTTAAACCTTCAACCATCGCCTGAATACCGGCTGGCTTTAATTCCAACCTGTCCAGCAAGGCCGCATCCAGGCCGTTTTTCCTGCCGGCATCCAAATCCTTGAGGTTTTCCGCTATCAGCAGCTCATGGCTGTCTTCAATAATTTTGGCAATTTCCAGCAAGGCAAGATTTTTCTTACCCGACGCGGTACGGCTTATTTCCCGCCCTGCTTTCCTGGCTTTCTGCCCCAAGCTTTTCATGTATTCGTTAATATCCACTACGTTCTCACCAACTGGATGAATGGTTTATGTGGCATTATATCATTAAGCGCGACAACTATAGGATGCTAAAAGGTTTTCCCATGCCGCTTAAGTCCTGCCCAGCCGTTTTTCAGTGTCCAGCACCTGTTGCGTGGTCTGTAGCACGGTATCGGGATTCAGGCTCATCGAATGTATGCCAATTTCCACCAGAAACTCAGCCATTTCAGGATAATCCGACGGCGCCTGGCCGCACAGGCCGCAATGTTTGCCGTTACGTTTTGAGCCTTCCACGGCAAGGCGAATCATTTCTTTGACGCCCGCGTCGCGTTCGTCAAAATCATCGGCGACAATGGCAGAATCCCGGTCCACCCCCAAGGTAAGCTGGGTAAGATCATTCGAGCCAATGGAAAAGCCATCAAAATGCTGGGAAAACGCATCGATTTGTATGACGTTATTGGGGATCTCGCACATGACATAAATCTCCAGCCCATTCTCGCCCCGCTTCAAGCCAAGCTGTGTCATATACTCAAGGACGCGCTGGGCTTCCTGTACCCGGCGGCAGAACGGGATCATCAGTATGACATTGGTCAGCCCCATGTCATCTCGCACCCGTTTCATGGCTGCGCATTCCAATGCAAATCCTTCGGCATAGGCCGGATGGATGTAACGGGAAGCGCCGCGAAAACCTATCATCGGATTGGCTTCTTCAAATTCAAACCAGCTCCCGCCCAGCAAAGTCGCGTATTCATTGGTTTTAAAATCCGACATCCGCACCACTACGGGCTTGGGATAAAACGCCGCGGCAATAGTCCCCACTCCTTCCGACAGGCGCTGGATAAAGAAGTCTTCGGCTTTGACGTAGTTGCGCGTCAGCTGGTTTAGCTGTTCCAGCTCTTGAGGATTTTGAACCCGCTCCGGGTGTATCAGCGCCATAGGATGCGCTTTGATATATTCGGTAATGATAAATTCCATCCGCGCCAAGCCAACGCCGTCGTTGGGCAAAAAGCTGGTTTTAAACGCCAGTTCCGGATTGCCGATATTGAGCATGATTTTGGTCTTGGGTCGTTTCAGGCCGGACAGATCCGTGGTTTTAATGTCGAAGTCAAGGATGCCGGAATAGACCTTGCCTACATCCCCTTCGGC
>JAQTLI010000085.1 GCA_028714995.1 Methylobacter sp.
TTTTCGGTCTTAAAACTTCCTCAATATTCGATCCAGATCAACTCGACACGACGATTTTCAGATCTGCCCGCTTCCGTTCTGTTATCGGCAATAGGCTGGGTTTCGCCGTAGCCTTTCGCAGTCAGTTTGTTGGTAACGCCTTTCATTTTAAGGTAATCAGCAACTGACTTCGCACGCCGTTGCGACAACTTCATATTATAGGCGTTGCTTCCTTCGCTGCTGGTATGACCCTGGACTTCAATATCATTTTTCTGAGGATAGGAAATAAGATTTTCCGCGACACCATCAAGAATTTTCTTGGCATTCAACGTCAACTCCGCAGAGTCATATTTGAAGTGTTCACCTTTAAGTACAAGTCTGACAGGGCATCCGGTATTGTCAACCTTGCTGCCTTTGATGGTTCCCGGACAGCGATCCAAACAGTCGTTAACACCGTCAGAATCCGCATCCAGGGTGGAACAATCTCTAACAGGGGCGGCAGCGACCACGGGCTCGGCCCTTGCCACATGTTTCGGCTTGTCACCGAACGGAACGACAAAACCGACGTTAACCACCATATCATGAAATTCGTCTGTACCGGGCTGTACATGAGCATTGAGATTGTTATTGTAACGATAACGTACATCACTGCGGATCAAGAAGTTGTCGTGCAGCTCGTAGGTAAAACCTGCACCTGCTTCGCCGATAAGGCCCACACCGCAATTAGCGGAAGCACAAGTGTTCATAGCGCCTAAACCAACGACAGTATAAGGCGAGAATTTATCGCGGAAGAAATAATACTGTACATCAGCCGTGCCGCCAGCCAGATCCCAGGGACCGTTAGCGCCTCCAAATCCTTCATAAAACCCTTTCACCTCGACGTTAAAATGTTTATCGATGATCTTGCCGACGCCCATACCGCCGCCCCAACCGTCACTAGCATTCCGATCACCACCGGTTTTAACAAATGAAGCGAAAGGCGCTACATACCAACGATTATCCTGGATTAGATCGGCGGCCTGTGCCAGCGGCAGAAAGCCCACGCTGGTTAATGATGCAATAGTGAGTAATTTTCTTTTCAACATAATATTTTCCTTCAATGTAATAAAAAATGGGAATCCATAAAAACACATAAGTTCAATTTAATTTTTTACTCAGTCAATCCATTAAAAGTAGAAAGAAAACACCATGAATTACAATTAGTACAATATATTTGCAATGTAATTACAAAGTATTCGGTCTAGCGTTCATTTTGAGGCGATTATTTGCTGCAACTTACACGCTTTTTATCATTGTTCTCGTTATTTCATTTCGGTTTACACTATCTTGAACGAAGATGATGTTAATGCCATCTCTACAGAAAACACTCTTACGGTAACTAGTGTTGTTAAAAAATCTCAAATGTAGCTTAACCGCAACATTATCAGCCCGTCTGTGCGGTACCCCACATAACCGCCTCGTGAAGCAAAATACTTGCACTTTTCTTTAAAAATGTGTGTCAAGTGCATCATATATCTGACTATTTTTAACGCATTCCACTCATGAGAAACCAGCCATTTGAGGTACGGCGAACCTATGGTGTTCAAGATTGAATCTCACTTTGTTGAGTAATAGTGTCACGAACTACCGGGTTTGCCGTTGGGATATTGGATATTTCAAGCCCCATATTTTTCCCCTTTCTGAAGCCTTTCCTTCTGTTAAGTCAGTACATTGTAGAAATTAGACTGTTCTTTCCAACCCAAAAACCTCAATCGATTTGAAATAGCGTAAAGGCCATGGATTTGCGAATTGACTGAATAATGCCCTCTCAACGCCTACAGAACCCACTCTGAATATTAAGTGCGTTACCGTACCGACAGCGGCTGATTTTGCGGCTAATGTATCTCCGAGGATTTGACGCCACGCTTGTTTTTTTACCTTAGGAGAATCCCATGAAGCACTCAACCCACACTGAACCCGCTATGCAAGCCTGTATAGAGGTTTGTAGTCATTGTCATCAAGTCTGCCTGAAAACCGCCATGAATCACTGCCTCAAGACCGGCGGAAAGCATGTTGAAGCAGAGCACTTCCGCCTCATGATCAGCTGCGCCGAAATCTGCCAGACATCGGCCAATTTTCAGCTCATTAACTCTCCTTTTCATCGTCATGTTTGCGAGGTTTGCGCCGAAGTCTGTGAGGCATGCGCACTGAGCTGCGAGAAACTCGGCGGCATGGATGAATGCGTTAAGTCATGTCGAGATTGCGCAGAGAGTTGCCGGAAAATGGCGAGCGCTCGACACTAAGCGTGAATCGGGTTTTTTAGTCATGTACCCAAGATACTTGTTGTTGTTCGCGATGCTGGTGATAGCTCTAACGGCGTATGGCGAAGAAGCGCGGTTGCCGATCTCGGCGGGCTTCGGTCCTCATCCCCAACTGCCGCCGCCCAACCCGACCTTGATTCCCACAGTGAACATTGCTCCAGCCAAAGGCTGGCCTATAAATGGTAAACCGGTGGCGGCGCCAGGGATGACTGTAAACGCCTTTGCCAGTGAACTCAATCACCCGCGCTGGCTTTATGTGCTGCCCAACGGGGACGTATTGGTCGCCGAAACCAATGCACTACCTAAGCCCGAGGGCGGAACAGGCATCAAAGACTGGATCACTCAGCGGGTCATGAACAAGGCCGGTGCAGGCGTAGCCAGCGCCAATCGCATCACACTGCTGCGTGATGCCGATGGCAACGGTGTGGCCGAAACGCGAACGGTATTCATCGAAGGCTTAAACTCACCCTTCGGCATGGCGCTGGTGGGTAACGATTTCTACGTAGCCAACACGGATGCCGTGGTGAAATTTCCTTACACCGAAGGCGCAAACCGAATCACTCAGCCGGGGACTAAGGTGATCGATTTACCGGCGGGGTCACTCAATTACCACTGGACCAAGAACCTCCTGGCCAGTCGGGATGGGGCACGACTGTATGTGACAGTGGGATCGAACAGTAATATAGCCGAGAACGGCATGGATCAAGAGGTCGGCCGCGCCGCCATCTGGGAGGTGGATCCGAAACACGGAAGCCATCGAATCTATGCGTCCGGTCTGCGCAATCCCAACGGGCTAGCCTGGGATCCGGATAGCGGGACACTTTGGACCGTGGTCAACGAGCGCGATGAACTCGGCAGCGATCTGGTTCCGGATTACCTGACTTCGGTACCTGACGGTAGCTTCTTCGGCTGGCCTTACAGCTACTTTGGCCAGCATCTGGACGAACGCGTGCAGCCACAGCGGCCCGACCTGGTCGCCAAAGCCAGGATGCCGGATTATGCCCTCGGTCCGCACACCGCTTCGCTTGGCCTAGCTTTTTCCAAGAACGCCGTATGGCCGACAACATACGACAACGGAGTTTTCATTGGCCAGCACGGTTCATGGAACCGCAAGCCACGCAGCGGCTACCGGGTAATCTTTGTACCTTTCAGAGCAGGCAAGCCTTTTGGAGATCCGATCGATGTGCTGACAGGTTTTGTTAGCGCCGATGGCGATGCGTTCGGGCGACCCGTAGGCGTTGCACTCGACAAGCAAGCGGCGCTGCTGATCGCCGATGATGTGGGCAACACCATCTGGCGCGTTACGGCGTCGACTATGGCCCACAGTCCAATTCGGCCGAGGACAACAGAACGATAGGCCAAACCCATACGCGGGGCTCTGGCCCATATTTAAAATCGTTCCCGCGTTCGGCGTTCGGAATGAGATTAATGTGCAAGGTTTGTATGTATCCCGGATCAGCATTGAAGATGTTTTTCAGCAGTTGGCTACAAATGCAGAAGTTGCCATCACCATTTTCAGCTTATGTGCGATACCGCACAGACCGAGGACGATTTTACGGATAGCCTGTTTGCCAGATCGTTATCGCTGTGTTCGACGAGTCCCGCAATTCTTCGGCGGAATAGCGGGACGATAGCGACATCAAACCGCCATCTTAAGCAGGAAAGTTGTTATTGGTAAATATCTGATTGCGTAAGCGATTAGAGGCGCTAACGGTTTCGGGAACAACACCTGATCGTTAGTCGAATCTTAGTTGTCATGGTTTTTGTATTCAAAACCTATCTCAGTAGACCGTTCGCCCTGAACTATCGAAGGGTTTCTTCAGCCACCGAGATAAACACTTAACTGGAGATTTAGTCATGAAATACCTTGTCAGATTTTTTTTCGCTTTTTTTTGGCCATTCGGGGAATCGCTATTTTTGCGAAAGCTTATTAGTGCCTTTCCAGTCCCAATTAGCGGTAAAAATTATTTGTGTCCTTCAGAGTACAGAATCACTATTGCCTGCAACTACTTCGACTTCTCCCGATCCAACAAGGAGATCGGGACTTTGCTACGCAATGTCTTGACGCAGTCTTGCAATGCCTTGCATTTTCCTCTGCAAGCTCCGAAAAAATGCCCGGCGCTATGGCTATCTGAGACTAAAAATCACCCTCGCTACATTCCACTCCCAAGATTTTCAGCGAAAATTCTGGAGCTCGTTGCGGAGTTGAAGTTTTTTAGGGATAAAATGACAATTTCCGAAAAACGAAAAACCCTGCAAAGCCTCGCCTCAATCCCTATCCGGGTTTACCACTTCCGGATTGTACAGTTACCGGAGTTCTCCTTGGGCCAACGACTCGGACAGAATGACTGTGTAGCGGCCAAACATATTGATACCGCAATTTTGAGGAGCCGACCATGAAAAATTCGCTATTACATCCCTTATTGTCTGGCCCGTGACGGCATCGACCACGTCCCCGTTCAACTCGGGCAATATCAACAGAACGTTAAACGGAAATCTCAGTCACCATGCGAACAGATATCAACTTTTCTGAGGTAGGACATGCCCTATAAAGATATAAACGATTTGCCAAAAAGTGTGCGGGAACATTTGCCGACACATGCCCAGGAGATTTACCAAGCTGCTTATAACAATGCTTGGGACGAATATGGGCAAGACGAAGAACGGGCGCATCGGGTAGCTTGGAGTGCAGTCAAAAAAAAATATAAGAAGGATGAATCCAGCGGACAATGGAAAGCCAGGTATAAGAACCAAGACGAGCAAAGTTCACGTTAGTCTTTAGGCCGGAAAATTTTCACCGGTAAATCTTCGCTTGACTAAGTTTCTCTGCCGAGATTTCTAATGAAGCATTGAAACTCAGTGGGTTTTTTAAAGGATTTAAGTGCTGGTAATCGCGCACAATGCCACGACAGGAAGATCAAATAGAAAGGGCCAACAAAGCCTCGCCTCAACCCATATCCGGCTTTGCCGCTTCCGGATCGTACAGTTATCGCAGTTCTCCTTGCGCCACCAGCTCGGACTGAATGGCGGTTTAGCGGCCAAACATATTGATATAGATATTTTGAGGAGCCTGATCATGAAAACATTCGCTATAGCATCTCTTGTACTCATAATCTTGCCGATTGCCGGAATGGCTGCTACGGATCCAGTCACCAGTTTGCCGGGCGTACCACAAATTGACCAATCTCGTCCTGGATCCACTATGTCCGGTAAGGAAGAAATTGCCGCTAAACATTTAGCGGCAGCTGCGGCGCATGAACAAGCCGCAATGCATCATAAGGCCGCCGCTGAAGCTATGCAGTCTGCACAATCAAAGGAACATGCGAAGGCAGCAGGGAAAGAATCATCAATAGCGTGCCAAAAAAGCACAGAAGCTTTGATGTCTTCAATTGAAAAGTAATCAACAGTTTGATCCTACTGTAAGAAACGCCGGTCACTGCTATAGCCGCAGAGGAAATATACCGACGAAGCTGGCAACGGTGGACAAAAATTAAGTTTCACCGTTGACTCGACTTATCTATGCGAAGTTAATAATGACACTTCCCTAACCTGAAAACTTGAGTTTGAAGATACCTGCAATTGATTTGAAATGGCAGTATTAATTTCATGGATTTCGGTGTCGAAGGAATAGCCCGCTCATACAGCCTATATCACCCATCCTGCCCGTATGTGCGATACCGTACCGACTGAGGCTGATTTTTCGGCTAGTTTATCTTCAAGGTTTTGATTAAACCCCAATCTCGCCCTAAGCTTGATTCTTGGTCGAGGACACTTGCCAGTTTTTGGCAAATGGCAAACATCCAGCACCAGACATGTAACCTGTTGCGGGAACAGCACCTGATTGTTAGTCGTCGAATCTTATTCGGCTTGGTTTTTGTATTTATAGCCTATCTCTGTAGACCGTTCGCCCTGAACTATCGAAGGGTTTCTTCAGTCCCCGGGAATAGGCACTTAACTGGAGATTTAGTCATGAAATACCTTATCAGATTTTTTTCCGCATTTTTTATAGCCCTGACATTAATGACTGCCGCAGGTTGCGCATCGACGCCAAAACAGGAGGGAACCGGGGAGTATGTTGACGACAGCGTTATCACCACCAAGGTCAAAGCGGAGTTATTGAATGAGCCCAACCTGAGCTCCGGCTCTGTCAATGTTGAAACCTACAAAGGCGAAGTTCAATTGAGCGGCTTTGTAAATTCCCGTGCCGAGAGTCACAGAGCGGTCGAAATTGCTCGCAGCGTCAAGGGCGTAAAATCGGTCAAGAATAGCATTCAGATCAAATAAAGGATAAAACCGTCATGGAAACACTAGATAAAGTATCCGATTCTGCGCATGAAGCTTACGACAAGATCACCAGAGCGAGCAGTCACGCTGTAGATGTGATTGGCGAAAAAGGAGAGCAACTGAAAAAAAGCGAGCAGCGCTTAATGAAGAATTGCCGCGGTTATATCAGCGAGAACCCCATAGCGTCGGTGAGTATCGCAGTAGCGGCCAGCTTTCTGCTGAGTTGCCTGTTATGCCGACGTTAGACCATCAATCATCATGAGCCACGAATGCCTTAAATGACACGTGGCTCAAATAGATAGGAAACCATCATGGAAACAATAGACAAAGCAGCTATTTCCGCACATGAGGCTGTCGATAAGATCGCCGGTGCAACCAATCAAGCCGCAGAAGCGCTTGGCCAAAAAGGAGAGCAACTGAAAAATACCGAACAGCAATTGATGGCGAATTGCCGCAGTTATATCAGCGACAACCCCATAACGTCGATGGGTATCGCGGTGGCGGCCGGCTTTCTGCTGAGCCGCGTGTTAAGCGGCCGTTAAACAGTCAATTATCATGAAAACGGACGCGGTAGAGGATGAGACTCCTGGGCAAACTGCAACACGCGGCGATCCGATGAGCGGTTCCGGCGTGCTGGAGGATGCCCAGTCGTTATGGCATGAACTGCGTGGACTAACCCATGATCGTTTTCGGCTCGCTGCGCTGGAAACACAGCGGGCGGGCAAGAGTCTGGTAGCCATGATCGTGGCGGGAGTGATGGTTGCCGGTTTGCTGAGCAGCGCGTGGCTTGGACTCATGGCCGCCGCCGTGCTGGAGCTGGTCAAAAACGGCATTGTGACGAGTAGCGCCATACTGTTTGCCGTCGCTTTCAATTTGCTTTTCGCGATGATCCTCTTTGGCATAATACGCCGCAAAAGCCGTTATCTACGATTTCCCGCGACCCTCCGCAGTCTTCAGCCCATGCCTCCAGAGCACCGGAATGCGGAGAAGTCATGATGGCATCCTACCTTAAGTACAAGTCTCTGACAGCTCAGATCAGGGATGCGGAGCGGCAGGTGTTAAACCGTCGACGGGGAGTCGGTGTTAGTGCCGCTACACTGGTCCGGAAGATACACCAACAGATGACCTCTCCGGCAACCTTGCTGCTGGCGGGCGGCATCGGATTTATCATTGGTGAACTCACCAAGTGCCAACCTACCAACTCACGTGGCACTGCTAATAAGCCACGTGCTGCTAAGGCCTCCCCCTTGACGACCGCGCTAAACCTCATTACTTCAGTCCGCACTTTATATATGGCCTTACCTATAGCCTGGATGATGAAGTCCTTCCATCAACCAGGCGCGGTTAGGTCAAGTGCCCGAACGGCAATTCCGTCCGGTAGTGGAGCAGACAGTGCCAAAACTAATATATAAAAAATGGAGTAGGAAATTTAGCTCAATTTTTCATTAAATTTCCACTAATAATGGGATTCCTTGTAATAATGCAGCTGATTCCCATAGATTAAGGGGGGAAATTAAATTTTGAAGGCTGGCGGCTGAGTTTTGACGTAGCCTCGGCGGCTTCTGGTATAGCCGCCGAGGGTCAAGTCGATAGCTGTTGGCTGCTCTTTTTGGATACCAGAGAACCGTCACAGACGCGTGGTTTAAATCAGTTCAATAACGGTAATGCAGTTCTTGTACCTGTGCTTTAACTTGCCGTGTTTGTATATGTTAGTAAGTGATTATTTCCTCCATCTGGGCGAAACCTTAATAATGTATAACAAATAACGATTTAGGAGTGAATGTAATGAAAATACCAAAATACTTGTCGATACTGTCATTGGTAGCGATCGGAACACTTTATGGCACCTCGCCGGCATCGGCTGTGCAATTTCTGAATTCGGCGCAGAGCTTCGCAGTTCTGGGTGCCTCGACGGTGACCAATACCGGCTCTACCACCATCTGGGGAGATGTGGGTGTCTACCCGGGTCCTTCGATCTCTGGTTTTCAAATTCCGCCAGCCAACACGGTGGTGGAAGGTCCGGGGTCAACAGGCCTGATTGCTGGACCGGGGCTCGTGGCCGGGACGATATACATAAGTCATGCAGTCGCGCAGCTGGCTCAGACTGATGCCCTCGCTGCGTACAATATACTTAAGGGTCTGCCGGCCACTAGTAACCTGACTGGTCTGGATCTGGGTGGACGCATACTCACGCCCGGCGTCTATCATTTTGACAACTCGGCTCAATTGACGGGAACGCTCACTCTCGACGCCCAAAACAATCCCGATGCACTCTTCGTATTCCAGATCGGGAGCACGCTCACGACCGCAAGCAGCGCGGTTGTCAACGTGATCAATGGCGGTGCAAATAACGGCGTGTTTTGGCAGGTCGGCAGCTCTGCGACTCTCGGTACCAGCACGGTTTTTGCAGGAAATATTCTCGCGAATCAGAGCATCACCCTGA
>JAQTLI010000086.1 GCA_028714995.1 Methylobacter sp.
ATGCGCATTATCTTCGGTCACTGGTCTACATTGGGATATTATGAAGGGCCTAACTGTTATGGCATTGATACGGGTTGTCTTTGGGGCGGCCAACTGACCGCATTAAAACTTGGGGAACAGGTGCAGCGTTTCAGCATTGATTGTCCAGGCGCCAAACAACCCAATAAAAATCATCTGGCTACTGCAAGTTAAGCTCCCACTCCCTCGGCAACTGCTCCATGCAGTCGTGCTCACGCCCCTTGCCTACATCTGACCGCCATGGATTGTGGAAATGCCGCAAGACAGCAGGAGCGGTCGCGGCCCTGTAGGCAAAGCTCCCACTCCCTGCTCCCGCCCCTTGCCTACATCCCTGTAGGCAAAGCTATTTTCGTTTTTCCAGTTTCAAAAAACTATAGCTGAATGTCACATCGGGATCATCATGGATATCTTCCCGTTCCACCTCAATCCACTGCCCGTAATCAATTTCCGGGAAAAAGGTATCGCCGGGGAATTCCTGATGTATTTGCGTCAGATAAAGCGTATCGGCAACTGGCAACATCGACTTGTAAAAATCCGAACCGCCAATAACAAAAACCTCTTCGCTGTCACGGTAACTCTCCAGCGCCTTTTCAATATCATTAAAAACCAGACAGCCTTCCTGCCGATACTCCGGATTCCTGCTGATTATGATATTGGTGCGACCCGGTAATGGCCTGCCTATCGACTCATAGGTTTTTCTGCCCATCAAAATGGGTGCGCCCATCGTAATTTTTTTAAATTTTTTAAGGTCGGCGGATAAATGCCAGGGCATTTTATTATTCAAACCAATAGCCCGATTGCTCGCCATCGCGACGATAAGTGAAATTTTCATTTTAATGCAGTATTCTTTAATTAATTAAATTTTACCCAAGCATCATACTATGAAAAATATACTGGTTGTATTTACCGGCGGAACTATCGGTTCCACTGCGTCTGAAGGTACAATCAATACCTCCAGCGCCGCACCGTTCAAATTGATACAGCAGTTTCAACAGCATTATCAAAATCATCAACAAGTTCATTTTGACACCATCGAGCCCCTGCAAATTTTAAGCGAGAACCTTGCGCCCGCCGCTTGGGAAACGCTCATTGAAGCCATAGAAGACGCTCAGCCCAATCAGTATGACGGCATCATTATTACTCACGGCACAGACACGCTAGCCTATGCGGCTGCCGCATTAAGCTTTTATTTCAATACCTCCAAGATACCCATGCTGCTGGTTTCCAGCGATTACCCTCTGGATGATCCCCGAGCCAACGGCCTTGAAAACTTTGTCTGCGCAGTTGAGTTTATCCTGCAAATAAATCAAGCCGGCGTTTTTGCTCCCTATCGGAATCAACAGCAGCCTACCCAGTTACATCGTGGCACTCGTCTGGGCTGTTCTTTACAGTTAAGTGGTGACTTTTTCAGTGTTCAGGGTAAGAGTTACATGCAGTTTGAAAACAGACAGTTTTCACTATTGAGTCCACTTACTACAACGCAAACAAGCACTCCCAACTTAAAACCCCGTTTTTCCAAGCGAATTTTGATGATAAAACCCTATCCGGGGCTAAATTATGCCCATTTCAACCTGGAAAATATCGATGCCGTTTTGCATGATTTATATCATTCCGGCACGGCCTGCGCATCAACGCAATGGGGCAAAACTCATTCGCTGCTTGAGTTTATAAAACGCTGCAAGGAACAGGGGATCAAGGTTTATATGGCTCCGGCGATTAAATCAGCCGATGCCTATCAAAGCACCAGAGCATTAATCGAACAGGGCGCCGAAATGATCTGGAACATGTCGATCGAAGCCGCCTATGTAAAACTAATGCTGGCTTACGGGAATTTTACCGATGAACCGCAAATATTGGACTTTATTAATGCTGATATTGCCGGGGAACATGTTCATTAAACAGAAAGACGCAGGCGGATAAACTTTGCGCCATCCGCCGCATGATTTACTCGCCGATAAAATGATATTGATAATCTTCCATTGATTTTCTAATCACTTCGTGTGCCTCTTCCCGCCCATAAACATTGGTTATTTCACAGGTACTGTGTTCGTCGGGAAGATTTTTGTAGGTCAGAAAATAATGTTTCAGCCGATTGATATAAGACGGCGGGCAGTCTGACACATCCTTCCATTGCTCATAAAACTCATCGCCCTTTAACACGGCAATGATTTTATCGTCGGCTTCCCCCCCATCCAGCAAACGAAAACCACCGATTGGAATCGCCTGCAAAATAATATTACCATGCGTGATACTGCGTTCGCTTAATACGCAAATATCAAGCGGGTCTCCGTCGCCCTTGGTAACGTCCCTGCCTGATTTCATTGCGGCAAACTCGGCAATTTTTTCAGCGCAATAGGTTTGCGGAATAAAACCGTAAAGCGTTGGAATAGTGCTGGAAAACTTTTGGGGCCGGTCAATCTTGAGATAACCGCTGGTTTTGTCGATTTCGTACTTAACCGTATCGGATGGGACAATTTCGATAAAGGCGGTGACGACGTTCGGTACATTGTCGCCAGGGCTGATGCCGTGCCAGGGATGTGCTTTGTGTTGTATGTTCATTGTAATGACTGTTTATGGATAAGGATCGTGGTAACCGGCCAAAAACAGCTGGTCATGAAAGTATCTAAATTGTAGCGTCCAATATTTCTCACTATCAATATTCATTTTACCAATCTATCCACAAGAATAAATACTAAAAACAATGTACTAATAATTTTAAATGGTCATTTTTGATGTCGTTTAGTAGGAAATATTCGGCGTTGAAAAATGTATTAAATATAAACGTGACGCTTATCACAGATGCTGGAGAGCTTTCTGTGGCAGCTGTTTTTATATGCTAGAGTCGAGCATGTCAAATAAATCGACCATTAATGTGAGTCACGTATTGGAACGATCGCGTTCGGGAAACAGTGCCATACCGATAAAACGATAACATCTGCAAGGAAAAATTTATGTTTACGACCGACAAGGAAGTGCATCGTTCGCGTTTTGATGCGCTTCGTGCTTCAGCGCATCCTACAAGCTGTTATTTTATTACATCTTAACTTGTTGCGGATGACTTAACATTTAATATTCCAAACGCTGATACATAGACATGGGGTCTTGTACTTTTGAAACCAGATATTAAAGAAGCTAAAAACTCAAATGTAAAGACCTAGCCCAATTATTCTAGCTATCTGAATCTTACAACAAGTCAATGAATAAAATAAATAATATGCATAATTGCACTAAAATAATTTTCTTAAAAAATGGATTTTCAACTACATACAGACATGGGAGCGTAAAAGCATTTCAGTCATCTTTGGTTAAACAGTGTCTACAATTATTCAATAATACTAAATCTACGGCATTGATCCTGATAGTTTTTTTTGCTTCTTATTCAAGCAGTTCTTTTGCGTGTCAAATTTATGATGTCACCAATATAATTACTGTATTCTATGCGGGGGGATTAGCGAATAAAAACAAATTATTATCTGAATGCCAAGCGGAATACAATACTTCGCCAGCCCCCGACCCCGATTTTGCACCTTGCGCAATAGATAATCTCACCCCAGATAGATATGAGCATTGTGCTGCAGGGGGTACAAATAATTACATATTAGAGTATGGGTATCTCTATAATATCTGGACCGAGTCGAATGGCTATGGCTGTACACATTACAGTGATCATGGCGCCAGACACTGCTTGCTGGCTGGCTCATGTCCTGAAGGCACAAAGTTCTCCGCATTAACTGGCATTTGTGAAAAGCCTAATCCTAAAAATAATGGCGGCACCTGTCCCTACGTTGGCAACCCCATCAATGCCAGCACAGGCAACAAGTGGCAACATGAGACCGATTTAGCAGGTGGCGCAGCCGGCTTGACGTTTGACCGGTACTACAACGTTAGCACAACGGGCAACATTGGTACGCTAGGCTCAGGATGGGTTCATGCCTACATGAGATCGATCACCATGTCTTCCGGCACATCGCTAACGGTCCGTCGCCAGGACGGCAAGGCCTACAACTTCAACCAGAGCGCCGGAGTCTGGATACCGGATGCCGACATTCCTGACCGCCTCGAAGAACTCAAAAACAGTTCAAACGTTCGCACAGGCTGGCATTACACCACCGCCGACAATGCTGTGGAAACCTACAATGCCGCAGGCAAACTCATTTCAATTGCCGACCGCACTGGCCTTACGCAAACACTTACCTACAGCGACGCATCGACACCCGCGACCATTGCGCCCACGATTAACCTGTTAACCCGCGTCACCGACAGCTTAGGCCGCCAGCTAAATTTCACTTACGACGCCAACAGCCGCATCAGCACCCTGACCGACCCGGCCGGAGGCTTGTACCTCTATGCCTACGATGCCAACAACAATCTCGCTTCCGTCACCTATCCCGACGGCACAAGCAAAACCTATCACTACGAAAACACCGACTTCCCTCATGCCCTGACCGGCATCACCGACGAGAATGACAACCGCTATGCCACTTATACCTATGACGCCCAAGGCCGCGCAACGTCCACTGAACATGCCGGCGGTGCCGAGCGGGTAAGCCTGGTTTATAACGCCGACGGCAGCACCACTGTCACCGATGCGCTTAACACCGCACGTATCTACAACTTCCAGACCATACTCGGTGTAGTCAAAAGCACCGGACAATCCCAGCCCGGGGGCTCGGGCTGCGGCGCGTCTGCGTCGGCGCTCACCTATGACGCCAACGGCAACATCGCCAGCCGCACAGACTTCAACGGTAACCGCACCAACTACACTTATGATTTAACCCGTAATCTTGAAACCAGTCGCACCGAAGGACTGACATCGACTGGCGCGACCACGCCGGCAACACGCACCATCACCACCGCATGGCATCCTGTCTTCCGCCTGCCGGTACAAATCACTAACGCCAACCAGCAAACCACGTACAGCTATAACCCCCAGGGCGATGTCACCGACAAGACCGTCACTGACTTAGCCACCAACAGCACGCGCCGCTGGCAGACCACCTATACCTATTCCACCGTCCCCGGCGTATTGCTCCAGAAAGTCGAAGACGGACCGCGCACCGATGTGTCCGATGTCACCACCTACGACTATTATCCTGCCGATGCCGCTTGCGCAGGCGGGCACCTGGGTTGCCGAGGCCAACTCATGCAAATCACCGACGCCCTCGGCCATATCACCCGCTTGAACCGCTACTCCGCACACGGACAGTTGGAAAAACTTACCGACCCCAACGGCCTCGTGACAAAAATGGTTTATGACGTCCGCCAGCGACTCACGTCGCTTGATACAGGCGGCGAAATCACCACCTACAGTTACGACTCCGCAGGCCAGGTCACCCGCGTCACCCGTCCCGATGGCGCCTATCTGGCTTACACCTACGATGCAGCTCATCGCCTGATAAAAATCCAAGACAACCTGGGCAACACCCTGACCTATACCCTGGACGCCATGGGTAACCGAACCAAAGAAGAGACACACGATCCCGACGGACAACTGACGCGCACCCAAAGCAGTGTCTATGACGCGCTGTCGCGTCTTCAAAATCTTGTTTTGCCGCAATAAGGGGGCCGTCATGAAATCAACTACAAAAAGTGTTTTTATGCGGGTTGTTTTGCTCCTTGTAACCTTATTTACACCGGGATTCGTGCAGGCGGCGGTCACCACCTACCAATACGACCCGAACGGCAATCTGACCCAGATCACCGACCCGCTCGGGCGCGTCCGCCAGTACCAGTTCGACGCCCTGAACCAGCCGGTTCGCCAGCTGGAACCCGATCCGACCGTCATCGGCAGCACACTCGGGCAGATCGACACCAGCTATGACAGCCAGGGACAAGTCACCGGCATCACCGATCCCCGCAACCTCATCACCAGTTACAACGTGGACAGCCTGGGCAACCTGCTGAAGCAAACCAGTCCCGACACCGGCATTACCGATGCCGGCTATGATGCCGCCGGTAACCTCAAGACCCGCACCGATGCCCGCGGCAGAACCGCCAACTACAGTTATGACAACCTCAACCGCCTCAGCCAGATTGCCTATGACCACCAAACCGTCAGCTACAACTGGGATAACTGCGCTAACGGCATCAACCGTCTGTGCAGCTTAACCAATAACAATAGCAGCACAAGTTACGGCTACGACAATCATGGCCGGATCACCAGCAAAACCCAAACCGCTGGCGCAACCCCGCTGACCGTCAGCCACACCTACAACGCCGCAGGGCAACGCACCGGTAGCCTTAGCCCCGGCGGTCAAACCATCGAATACCAGTGGACCGGCAACCACATCACCGCTATTTACATCAACGGCCAGCCGCTGATGACCCAGATCACCTATGAACCGGACGGCCAAGTCAACGGCTGGACCTGGGGCAACAAACAGTTGAACGAGCGGCTTTACGACCTCGTCGGGCGCGTCGTTTTCATCAGCATGGGTTTTGACGCCACCACCCAACTGCCCGATAGCCGTCACTACAGCTATGACGCGGCAGGAAGGCAAATCAACGCCATCGACGATAGTGACCCCAACCTAAACCAATACCATGAGTACGACCAACTCGACCGCCTATCCGGCAGCCAACGGGGCGAACCGGCACTAAGCCGCATCGACTACAGTTACGATCTCAGCGGCAACCGCACCGGCAAGCTACGGGACAACACCACGCTACAGAGCTACAACACCGACCCTGACAGCAACCGGCTGCAAAGCCAGAGCGGTGCTAAAACCGTCAGTTACAGCTACGACCCGGCGGGTAACCTCTCCAGTGACGGCACCTTTAGTTACAGCTACAACGCTGCCGGTCGGCGTATTGCCGCCACCGCCGCAGGACAAAGCATCAACTACGGTTACGACGCCATCGGCCAGCGCGTGACCAAAACCGCAGCCGGTATCATCACCCAGTTTTTCTATGACGAGCAGGGTCACCTGACCGGCAAATACGATGCGTCAGGCCAACTGGAACAGGAGATCATCTGGCTGGGCGACTTGCCGGTGGCGGTGCTTAAACCCTCGACCTCAGCCACAACACCAGACATCTACTACATCCATGTCGATCATCTGAACACACCCAGAAAGATAACCCGTCCCGGAGACAACCGTGTAGTATGGAGCTGGGAGTCCGAAGCCTTCGGCAACAGTTTGCCGAATCAAAATCCCTCCGGTTTGGGAGATTTTGTTTTTAACCTAAGGTTTCCGGGACAGTATTACGACAAGGAAACGGGGTTGTTTTATAACTACTTCAGGGATTATGATCCGAAGACGGGGCGGTATATTGAGAGTGATCCGATTGGGTTACGGAGTGGGATTAATACTTACACCTATGTAAACAATAACCCGCTAAATTTGATTGATCCTTTCGGATTGGATGGTATAGCAGCCGCGCAATGGGCTCGTTCTCAAGTAGGAAATATTGGTTATGGTTATTTTGATCTTAGCTCTGAAAGTCATGGGAAACTCCAAGATTTACTTGGTTTTTTGGGGGTGAGAGGTCTCCGCTCTCCAAAATGCAACAAATTTGTTTGGGATGCACTAGCCAATGGTGGAGACCCTGCCGGACGAATGGCAGATGGGCGTATTCCCTCAGCTTCTGAATGGGCAAATCCAAAAGTAAACATTCCCGGTTATTACATCCTTTCTTCTGGCTCTACGTTAAATTCAGGCGATGTTATTTCTGACGGTAAACACATGGGGGTTTACGTTCCACTTGATTCAGGAAGTCCCGGTACTGTTTCGGCTGCGTTTCCATTAACTGGTGGCACTGGTTATAACGGTGGGGTTGTTAATAATGACTGGGGATTCCGTAGTGGGCAAAGCCCAGTAGCTCGACGGTGTGAATGTGATAAATAGCATCTTGTTTAACAGAAGGCACAGAGGAATATGACATGGCTATAACGAAAAAACGTTTAATTAGTGGCGCAATTTTTTCACCATTAGCCGTTCCTATCCTAGATTTTTTGGGTGTCTATTTTTTATCAGGATATACAGATCAAGGGCCAGGACATATTCAAAAGCTTTTTCAATTAGAACTTGGTTTTGCGGCGTATAGTTATATTTTAAGTATTGGATTAGGAGGGGCACTAACTACGCTCTTACACAAGACCAACAAACTCAATGTGTTTAATTGCATTGCTTCCTCTTTTTGCTTGGGCGTAATTAGTGGAGTTATTTTTGCAACTTTTTATTATTGGCCGTCTGCTAGTGTTCTCCTTATTCTTTTTGGTTTAGCTGCAGGTATAGCCGGGTTAGCGGTTTCTGTTACTTTTTGTTTAATAGCTGGTGTGCCTCGTTCAATTCAAACAATTTGATTGGTACGCTTAGATACGGCTATGACTACTTAACAAAAAAGGAAAGACGGGGGTCAGGCCTTACATTTGATATAAATTAAAGAGGGGAGGATGTCAAATGTAAGGTCTGACCCTTTGTTTGCCGAAGGGGATATGAGCCACGATCAACTAACCCGTTATTTGTCAGCGAGGGAATACACCTCCAAAGACCTGTGGGGAGAAGTCAAAGCGACGATACGCCAAATAAAACAGGAAGACGGTTGCCTGATCTTTGACGATACCATTCAGGAGAAGGTCTGGATGGATGAGAACGAGACCATGTGCTGGCATTATGATCATTGCAAAGGGCGGTCGGTCAAGGGCATCAACCTGATGAACGCGTTATACCATGGTGGAGGCGTGTCAATCCCGGTCTCTTTTGAAGTGGTGCGTAAGCCTCATCAGTTCAGCGACGTGAAGACCCCCAAGGTCAAGTGGGCCAGTGAGTTCACCAAGAACGAATTAATGCGGACAATGATAGCAACCTGCGTGGCAAACGCCATCAAGTTCCGCTATGTCT
>JAQTLI010000087.1 GCA_028714995.1 Methylobacter sp.
CTGTTGAGCAGAACGCCGGTGAAGATTTCGCTGGTAAACTGCGAGCCTTGATCAGTATTAAAGATCTCCGGCGCTCCATAGTCTTTGATGGAGGCTTCCAGACAGTCCACACAGAAGCTGGCATCCATCGTGTTCGATAACCGCCATGCCAGTACTTTACGGCTGTACCAGTCGATGATCGCGACCAGATAGACAAAGCCGCGCGGCAGTCTAATGTAAGTGATGTCAGTGCTCCACACCTGATTGGGCCGGTTGATATCGACGCCTCTAAGCAGGTAGGGATAAATTTTGTGCTGCGGGTGCGGCTTGCTGGTATGGGGACCGGGTGCCATGCCTGCCAAGCCCAATGTTTGCATCAAGCGCCGAACCCGATTGCGATTAACGGCGCGCCCACAGTCGTGCAGATATTTCGTCATGCGCCGGGAGCCATAAAACGGATGCCGGGTGTACTCTTCATCAAGCAGCTGCAACAACAAAAGATCAAGTTCGCTAAGATCTTTGTGTAATCGCTTTCTCTGGGCATAGACGACCGAGCGTGTGACCGCGAGCAGGCTGGCATTGCGTGGATAGCGCGAGCACTTCATCCGGTGCTATCCAGGCCTGCCGTTCCTCTACTGGCTGATCCCAGACTTTTTTAAGCCAGTCCAATTCCATATTCAACTGTCCTATCATGGCGTAAAGTCGGTCCGGGTCACTTTGGGCATCAACCGGTTTTGGCCCACGCTTGCCTTCGAACAAGCTACCAGCATTCGCCAGCAACTCTTTTTTCCATTGATTCACTTGGGTCGGAGGTACACCAATTCCTGGGCGATCTCATTGACGGTTTTAGTCCCTTTGACCGCTTCCAAAGCAACCTTGGCTTTTTGCGTGCCTGTAAAAATCTTATGCTTTTTTTCACTCACAACCTGCTCCTTTTTATCGCAGGCTACCATCTTAAATTATTGTCCGGATATCGGGGGCCACTTTAATCAAAAAAATAGGCCACCCAATTCATCCTGATTGATCGCGATAAGTGCTTGGAAATAAATCCGCGTGTGGTTTTTGCCTAGAGCACTCAGACATCAAGGTTCGGAAAATACAAAATGCGTGTCGACTTTTTTCTAGACACTTACACCCTATATCTTGCCACCGGTGTTCAGGATTATGTGCCCGAAGATCATATGGCTCGTTTTGTTATCGACATTGTTGATCAACTGGATTTACGACCCTATCTGCCGTCTATGCGAGTAAAGGAAAACGCCACTATCATCCGGCGTTGTTGTTCTACGGCTACACCACTGGTGTCTTTTCCAGTCGTAAGTTGGAGAAAGCCACTTATGAGTCGATGGCTTTTAAATATCTCTGTGCCAACGAAAATCCAGATTACGATACCATCAACTGCTTTCGCAAGCGCTTCAACAAAGAGATTGAAGGCACCTCTCACTTTATTTGGCAGAGTTTTGTTATCGTTTCAATCGGCGGTTTGTTCTTGAGAATATGCTACCCCGACTATGTTACGTTGCGGCCAGAACGCCTCCTATGCCTATGCGGTTGCTGAAGATGGCTGAGGTTCATGGGTAATCAAATAAATTACTGTCTGAATATCGGGGTCCACTTTAAACATCAGTAGTTGAAAAGAACCTTATTAAAAGGCTTATTTAAACCTTTAACATCTTCATCATTCGCTTTAATTCCCTCATGTTTAACAGTTAGGATTGAAATTACTCATGTTATTTTGGTTATTCACTTGTGGCACGGAAATAGCTTAGTTCTGTAAGATCTTATTAAGAAGTTAATTAAATTTTAACCGAGAGAAATAACATGAAAAAACATTTCCATAAATTAGCAACATATACCGCATTGGTCTTAATTTCATCGATTCCTTTTCCCGTGGATGTTTTTGCAGGCGCTGAAAAAAAGCAAAACCCGACTATGTTGTCCAGTGTTGATAAAAGTACATCGGAAACAAAACTAAAAAATTCTGGCAGAAAAAGAACAGTACCTCTGAGTTGATTTTACTCATTTACGAAGGAATTTACAGCTATCCAATATGCCACATTTTCAAGACTACCTTTAGTCACTAGAATGTTGGCAACCCTTGTATGCGCTCCCACTTTCTAAAGAATTAGGGTTTAGTCACCCTTCCACTCAATGCAGTTAGCAGTTTGGCCGCATTTTTTTAGCCTACCGACAAGGATCATGAAACAAAATTATCAAATAGACACAACTTGTCCCATTAATGATCAAGATTTGATCAGACAAATCGCTTTCCATGAAGCTGGCCATGCCACTGCCATTTATCTTTACAACAAACAAAAACAACTACCGCCAGTATTTTTTCAAATCACAATTAAAGCATTGGATCGTGCAAAAATCAGCTCTTTGAATATCGACCCGTTGACTCATGATCACTTTGTCCCCGTCGTTGAGAGCGGTAGTTTGATTGAGGATTTTCCTATTGCATTGATTGAAAGTACCCATTATTTCTCAACTACTGAGCAAGATGCGTATCGAACCGCTTTTGAAGCGGATGTGATTAATTTGCTGATCGGACCTTTAGCTGAAGCAAAATATGTGGCTCTTCGTGATAATGAACAGTTTAATGCGCATCTGGTTAATATCAATGCCCTACGTTATTACGGCGGCACCTCTGATCTTGAAAATATTTATGAATATCTGGATGCTTTTATTGCCACTAAAAGTCAGCACGAAAAAAAGATGTCCGAGCTCTTTAACAAAGCTTTTCAATTTATAAGCTCGCCTATTCATTGGAAAGCCATTGAACGTTTGGCCGACTATATTCTTAACAATAGGGGGCACACTATTAGCTGTGAGGATGCGATTCTTGTGCTTGATAAAAGTATACGGGATGAATTTCTAGCGTTTTCTTTCGCTGATAATCTGTCCTCTTAAAATATTGTGACTCGCCTTTCGTACCCAACAACATCGATAAACAACAGGAGGAAACAGCGTTATGAATGGCCAGTAACGATTATTATGACATTGTTTTATTCTAATAATCTATTCTCATGATGGCTAAAAATGATGCTGAAAGTGATACTGGCGTTTGTCTTTGGTATGCGTAAAGAAGAAGTCTTCAAGCAACTGAATGCATTGCTTCAGCCGTTCAACATCACCCGTTATTACACCGATGATTGGGGTGCCTACGAGCGCCACACGACACTGCCAAGCATGAGGTTAGCAAGAGAAACACCCAGAAAATAGAATGCAAAAACTTTAATTTACGAACTTGGATCAAGCGTTTGACAGATACCGTCATTGGGTTGCTTATCAATAAGGTAGGGTTTGGCCCACTACCCTATGTCCATACCATTAATATCGAATATATTGATAGCAATGTCCAATAAAAATCGTTTGTCTTATATGATCATAAGATTTTATATTAGCACGCATGAAGACTCATAAATCTCTTGTAGCAATGTGTTTAGCTCTAATCGGTCTGGAAACTAATATGACAGATCATCTGAAAAAATGGTTGCTGATAAATGATTCGTCTTAATCTTAATGTCGGTCCTTAACTCTGCCCTAATCTATAACACTGTACGGATATCACTTCTGTTAAAAAGTAGATTCGGGTGTTTTCCGCCGTTGTTAGTTAGTCGGCACTCTTATGTCAATACTCAAGTATTGGCTTATATTCATAATAGGAAAATGCAACACATGAAAATTGCCATGATAGGTTTAGGAAAAATGGGGGCGAATATGACAAGACGCCTGATCAATAGTGGCCACGAAGTCGTCGTCTATGATCTTAACCCTGACAATGTTACTCATTTAGTTTCAGAAGGAGCGGAAGGCGCTTCTTCTCTTAAGGATTTAGTGAGTCGTCTATCGGTGCCACGTGCGGTGTGGATGATGGTTCCAGCTGGTGAAGTGGTGGAAAAAACCGTTACTGTCCTGGCCGAACTTCTGAAGCCTGGAGACACTCTCATCGACGGTGGCAATTCCTATTATAAAGATGACGTGCGCCGAGCAGGAATGTTAAAAGAGCGAGGTATCTATTTGTTAGATGTCGGTACCAGTGGCGGAACTTGGGGCATAGAGCGGGGTTATTCGCTGATGATCGGGGGAGAACAAGACCCTGTTCAACGGCTCGAACCCATCTTTACAGCGCTCGCGCCTGGACGGGGCGATATTCCGCCAACACCTCATAGAACTGATTCCGTCAGTACTGCAGAGCAAGGTTATTTGCACTGTGGTGCTGTTGGCGCTGGGCATTTCGTCAAGATGATACACAACGGTATCGAATACGGCTTGATGCAGGCTTACGCGGAAGGTTTTGATATTTTGCTCGGCGCGGCATCCGAGTCGCTTCCCGAAGCGTTTCGATACCACTTTGAATGCAGCGAAATTGCCGAGCTCTGGCGGCGTGGTAGTGTCATTAGCTCATGGCTGCTGGACCTGACTGCACAGGCGCTGGCCGAAGATCCCAATCTGTCAAATTATAGCGGATATGTCACAGATTCCGGTGAGGGGCGCTGGACAGTGCAGGCTGCTGTTGAAGAAGCGGTGTCTGCCGAAGTGTTGACCGCAGCGCTTTATGCCCGTTTTCGCTCCCGTCAGCAACATACCTTCGGTGAGAAAATGCTGTCAGCAATGCGCCAACAATTTGGCGGCCATATAGAAGCTGGAAAGGAGGAAAAATAATGACTATCCATATTGAAGCGGTTGCCACAAAGTCGGGTGAGTCCGCGGCATTTTCTAAGGCCGAACCTTGCGTAATCGTTATTTTCGGTGCGACCGGTGATCTGACCAAGCGTAAGTTAATGCCGGCGCTGTGTCACATGACCCGGAAAGGAGCGCTTTCTGAATCTTCGGTGATAATCGGCGTTGATCGTGAGCCGATCGATACCGATACCTTCAGGGCGCTAATGCAATCTGCCGTGCGCGAGGCAAAAGGGACACAGTTGTTTGATGCTGATGAATGGTGTCAATTTGCGCAAAAATTAGACTATTTTGCCTGCGATCTAAAAGATCCAGACAGTTATGCTGGGCTGGCTATGCGTATTCAATACTTGAACGGCGGCGCCTTGGGTAACCGGCTTTATTACTGCGCCACTCCGCCTACACTGGTTAGTTCTATTATCGATGGGCTAGGCGAAGCCGATCTGGCAGGTGAGACCTCCGGTTGGGCGCGAATCATTATCGAAAAGCCTTTCGGGCGCGACCTAGCTTCCGCTCAAGCGCTCAGCGACTATGTTGCCGGTATGTTTTTGGAACATCAGGTTTACCGAATCGACCATTATCTGGGTAAGGAAACCGTGCAGAACATATTGGTGTTCCGTTTTGGTAATGCGCTCTTCGAACCGGTATGGAATCGTAATCATATCGATTATGTGGAAATAACCGCAGCGGAAACTTTAGGCATAGGCTATCGCGGCGGCTATTACGAAGAAGCCGGTGCCCTTCGGGACATGGTGACTAATCATATGATGCAATTACTGGCGTTGATCGCGATGGAACCTCCCATTGCTTTTGATGCCGATGCGGTGCGTGATAATAAAGTACAGGTTTGGCGTATGATTAAACCGATGACGGTAGCAGAAGTTGCAGCGAAAACTGTGCGGGGGCAATATGAGACAGGACAGATTGAGGGTGGTAAGGTGCCTGGTTACAAGGAGGAGTCCAGCGTCACTTCGAATTCAAACACCGAAACCTATGTCGCTGCCGAGTTTCGTATTGAAAACTGGCGCTGGGCTGGGGTGCCGTTTTATCTGCGCACCGGCAAGCGCTTGGCACGGAACGTTACTGAACTCGCCGTGCACTTCAAGCGACCGCCGCAGCCCTTGTTCGCCAACAGGACGGAGCTTATCGAGCCCAATGTTATCGTCCTGCGTATTCATCCTAACGAAGGCATCGATATCAGTTTTGATGCCAAACAACCTGGCAGCGAAATGCGGACAGCCAACGTGCGCATGGATTTTCGCTATCAGCAAGCCTTTAACATGCGTATTCCTGAAGCCTACGAAACCTTGCTGCTAGATGCGCTGTGTGGTGATGCTACTCTGTTCACCCGCCGGGACGGTGTTGAAGCGCAATGGCGATTGATTGACCCTATTCTGGGGGCCTGGCGACAACAGCCTCCAGATTCTTTCTCTAACTATGCAGCAGGTAGTGAAGGCCCGAAGGCCGCCGATGAGCTATTGGCTCGCAACGGCCATCAATGGCGGTTACTGGACTCGCAGCTTACAAATACGCCGCAAACAGGAGCAACAAAATAGTGATAACAACCGATACGACAACACCATCACTAACACAACGCCCTGCCTGGAAGGCGCTACAGGCGCATTATCAACAGATACACCCTTTACATCTGCGCCAGTTGTTCGCAGCTGATCCGTTGCGTGGTGAGCGATTCGTGATTGATGCTGCGGGCATTTATCTGGATTATTCGAAGAACCGTGTGACTGATGAGACTATGCAGTTGTTGATAAACCTTGCTAATGAATGCGGGTTACGCGAGCGGATTACGGCTATGTTCAATGGCGATACCATCAACGTGACTGAGCAGCGGGCCGCTTTGCATACGGCCTTGCGTGCGTCTGAAGGTGAACGGATCATGCTTGACGGCGTTGACGTGGTAGCTGAAGTACATGAAGTTCTCGACAGGATGGCCGTCTTTTCTGAGCAGATTCGCAGTGGTCAATGGCTGGGATACACTGGAAAACGTATCGCCAATATCGTCAATTTCGGTATCGGCGGTTCCGATCTTGGTCCGGTGATGGCCTACGAAGCGCTGCGGCATTATAGCCAGCGCGACCTGACTTTTCGTTTCGTCTCAAATGTGGATGGCACCGATTTTCAGGAAGCTACGCGCGATCTTGATCCTGAAGAAACGCTGTTTATCATCTGTTCGAAGACCTTTACTACCCTCGAAACCCTGACCAACGCTCGCGCCGCGCGTAAGTGGTGTTTGCATAAGCTCGGTGACGATCATGCCGTACGTCGACACTTCGTCGCCGTATCGACTAATGCCGAAGCAGTGACAAAATTCGGCATCAACACCGATAATATGTTTGACTTCTGGGATTGGGACGGCGGACGCTATTCGATGGATTCGGCAATTGGTCTATCTACCATGATCGCCGTCGGGCCGGACAATTTCCGAGCGATGCTCGCAGGCTTCCATGCGATGGATGAACATTTTCGCACGGCGCCCTTCGAACGGAACCTGCCTGTCATCATGGGCTTACTCAAGCTCTGGTACAACAACTTCTTCGATGCCCAGTCGGTTGCCATTTTTCCTTACAACCAATATCTCAAACGTTTCCCTGCCTACTTACAACAATTGACGATGGAGAGCAACGGCAAGCACATCACTCTGGATGGTGCCAGCGTCGACTATCAAACAGCGCCGATTTATTGGGGCGAGCCGGGCACCAACGGTCAACACTCGTTCTTCCAGTTGTTACATCAGGGAACCCGCCTGATTCCCTGTGATTTTATCGGTTTCTATCAAACCTTGAATCCGCTTGGAGATCAACATGATCTGCTGATGGCAAACCTGTTCGCACAGACCGAGGCACTGGCCTTCGGTAAGACTGAAGCTGAAGTCAAAGCCGAGGGCATTCCTGAATGGCTTGTGCCGCACCGTACCTTCGAGGGTAATCGTCCGACCAACACGCTGCTCGTTGAACAGTTAACACCTAAAACGCTCGGCTTGCTAGTCGCGCTTTACGAGCACAGTGTGTTCACGCAGGGAGCAATCTGGAATATCGATTCATTTGATCAGTGGGGAGTCGAGTTAGGCAAGGTATTGGCACAGAAAACTGCTGCCGAACTTAAAAGTACAGATGAGCCGCAACTCGACCATGATAGTTCGACCAACACATTGATCCGGCGTTATCACCGGTTTAAAAATGACTATCGGCTATAACAATTGGTTTCAGCTACTGCCATTCGACGACTTCTAATGCAGCGGCAACCATCTTGGTAGCGAAAGATAGACAATATGGATTCCTTGTGGACGAAAAATAGAAAGAATGGCGGACAAAACTTGGCGATAGGATATGACAAGAATGATTATTACCATAGGCAAGTTGGCCAAACAGGCCGACGTAACTGTTGAAATCATCAGCTATTACTAGCGTAATCTATTGAACTCTAGGCAGTTCACAGATTGGGAGATTCATTGACCTTTGATTAATTAGAGAATGCTGTGACTGCTTTTTGAAATTCGATTTGTGACTGAGTCACAAATCGTTTGATGTTTTTTATACAGCTTTGTTTAATTTTCCCTTAGTTTTTAAAAAAAATAACTTGAATAATTTGTCAAAAAAGCTCGCATATTCAACGCATGGACACAGCAATTCTGTCCAACTTATTCCTGCTTGCTTCCTTAGATATGAGTAAAGCGAACGAAGCCGAATCAGAACAAGCTTCGAGGTTAGTAAGATTACGCGAGTTTCACGATCCATCGGTAGTCAGTATTTGTAAATTGCTTTGTTCCTTTCGCCTTTCCTTCACTGATATTCTGAAATCAAATGAATAGCAAACTATTAAAGTTATTAAACTTTGCGTTATTGCTCTTACCCGCTACGGCTTTTGCTGGCGAAGTTTCGGAAGTTTTAAGCGCGCCCAAGTCATTGAACTTAACCCATCATATCGTTGGCTATCTTTCTATAGCAGTTACCGTTCTGGCCTATTCAGCGCGCCAGGATTTTTCGCGAAAGCTAAAATGGGATCCATCCGATTTTAGCAGCGAAAAATGACCTGGCGATTAATGCCTTCGGCTGCCCGCGTTCGTCCTCCGTCCGCCACGACACACAAC
>JAQTLI010000088.1 GCA_028714995.1 Methylobacter sp.
TCTGTAGATCCCGAGACGGCCGGGTTGCTGAATTATGCCGCAACCTGCTATCAGCAAAGCGATGGCTTGTTTGATATTACGTCAGGCATTTTACGCCGGGTATGGCGTTTTGATCTGAACTGTTTGCCGGATGATGAACATATCCAGGCGCTGCTGGCTAAAATCGGCTGGCATAAGCTGCGCTGGAATCCCCCCATCCTTGAATTTCTGATTCCTGGCATGGAGCTCGATTTCGGTGGCATCGTCAAGGAATACGCAGTCGACAGGGCGGCTGCACTGTGTTGGTCAGCGGGTATCCGGCATGGCATAGTCAATTTGGGCGGTGACATCAAGATCATAGGCCCACGGGCAGACGGTAGCCCCTGGCGAATCGGCATACGTCATCCGCGCCGCAAAGATACCGTACTAGAGACACTTTCACTGCATGAAGGCGCGCTTGCAAGCAGCGGCGACTATGAACGCTGTCTTATCGTCGATGGCGTGCGTTATGGCCATGTACTTAATCCTCAAACGGGCTGGCCGGTAAAATACCTGGCATCGGTCAGTGTAGTCGGCGAATTCTGCGTAGTTGCAGGCAGCGCTTCCACGATTGCGATGCTTAAGGAAGACAAGGGTCCAGCCTGGCTGGAAGGCTTGGGGTTGCCGTATTGCTGGGTGGATGTACAGGGCAAAACAGGTGGTTCATTAGTATTTTAGTAAGTTAACTAATGCATGACTTGCCATAATAAACGGGATCCAAGAACAAGTTTTTGGCTTCAATTGATTAATGTTTTTTCGATTGACAGGCGAAGCCTGAATTGGTGCCTATGGGGCGGAAAAGAGTTGCCGCCCAACACACTAATGGATACAAAACATGATGAATGACACGTTAAATATTTTTGACCGCACCGGACTTTATTTGACGGTTTTCTTTACCGGGGCGTCGGTCATGGTAATAGAACTGTTAGGCACACGAATGATTGCGCCGTTTTACGGTGCCAGTCTTTATGTCTGGTCATCGCTGATTTCCGTAACAATGATCGCACTTGCGGTCGGTTATTTTGTCGGAGGACGTTGGGCCGACCGGGCAAAACGCACCGGGTTGTCGCTGATTATCGCCCTTGCGGCTTTGTTCACCCTGTTGATTCCGTGGGTAACGCGAGCGGTATTGCTGGCGACTGATCCACTGGGTTTACGCGCCGGTGCTTTTGTCAGTTCGCTGGTCTTGTTTTCGCCTAGCCTGACCCTGATGGGCATGGTAGGACCTTTTGCGATTAAACTGTCGACATCGAGACTGGATGGCGTCGGTAACAGCGCCGGTTCAATTTATGCGGTCAGTACGCTGGGAAGTGTAATTGGTACGCTGGTATTAGGATTTTTCCTTTTTCCTTTGGTAGGTCCCGGTCAGATTCTTGTCGGCCTTGGGCTCCTGCTGCTGGTCTTGGCGGTCGTTGTCGCCATTTACGAACAAAAAAAATTAGGCGTGTCTGCTGCAATTATACCCAGTGTTGTACTGGCGATCGCTGGGTTATGTTTGTTGCCGAAAATCGTCGAGGCAGGGCATAGTTTTACTGGGGGTAATCAGTTTAAAATCCAATCTGAACGTGAAAGTCTTTATGGCTGGGTGCGGGTTATTGATCAACCGTCCGAAGATCTGCGCCTGCTGACGTCCGATGCGTCAACGATTGGTGCAGCCAGCGTCAGTGATGGCCAAAGCAGGTTGAGTTATCAGGATATTGTCGGCCTGATTCCTGCCCTGGCATCCAAAAAAATGACTCGTGCCCTGATTATCGGTCTGGGCGCAGGCCACATGGCAAAGGTTCTTCATGATCGTTACGGCATAGAGACCGATACGTTAGAAATTGATCCGGCTGTTGCTGATGCGGCATCCGGATATTTTGGATTCAAGCCTACTGGTCAGGCGATTGTCGGTGATGCGCGTTATGAAATACGCCATCTGAAAGGACCTTACGATTTAATTATTCATGACTGTTTCACCGGAGGATCGGAACCCGCTCATTTATTAACAGTTGAGACGTTGGCGCAGTTGCGTGGATTATTGTCAGAGCAGGGCATACTGGCGCTTAATTTTGTTGCCTTCTCGCATGGCGAACACAGTATCGCGCTGGCATCCGTATCGCGAACCGTAGCCGAAGTATTTCCCCAGCAATCGGTTTTTGTATCCGACCCCGGCAGGGATTTCAATGACTTCATTTTTCTTGCCGCCCGCCAGCCGATAGACCTTAATTCAAAAGCGCTGCTGGCAGACCAGACAGACTGGCTGAAAAACCGGGTATTTCCGGTAGACAAGAGCAATGGTGTCATTTTTACGGATAATCTTAACCCGCTGGAGCATATGCAAACTGCGAAAGCCGAACATTACCGGCACGTTATTATTGACTGGTTTGGCCCCGAGCTGCTGGTGCGTTAACTGTCAAGTTCCGCCGGAGCACAATCCGATTTTACAAACAAATCCGCAACTACAAAAGGTCGTGTTGTCCAGCACATAGCGTTATATCCAGAACCGGCCTTCCATACAGAATAGTTAGTGGCAACGTAGTACAATCCTGATTTAAACAGCAACGGTAATAATAGTTTTTTCGGCGACTTCTTTTAGAATCTGCAGACCGCCTTCAATAATCATTTCAGGATTGGGATGTCTCAATTCGTCCGCCACCTGCTTTAAGCAATCTGCCGTCAGCATCTGTTCATTTTCCTGAATTAGCTGCAACAACCGGTAAGTGATGGGAGTAATTTCTATGAAATTAACCTTATCATCCGGATTGCGATAGACGATCAGGAATGTGGGTTGCTGAGGTGCTTCGCCAGGCAAAAAAGCAGGAGATATTTTCTGGACGGGATATTGATAAGCCAGCGGCCAGGCTAAAGGTGATAGGTGGATACGTTTGTTAAACAGATTGTCCGGATTCCGGTTATCAGCAATTACTTCTTCTTTGGAGATGGATAAAGCCATTTCCACCCATTCATAATGTGCCAGTTCGAACATAAACGGTAAGTCGTCCGCATTGTTCCGCTCGTTTTGTAGATACTCCAGGAATTCTTCCGGAATTTCAGAAAAATAGGGCGATTTGCAGGGATGTTTTGCATAAAAATCCTGAACTAACTCAATCCATCGGCTGCCGTCCAGTATTTTTCTTATCACCGGAAAGTTCGCCGACAGAAAGCTTTCGATATTGTTAAAAAACAGCTCGCGATACATGTCCATGCGTTGTTGTTTAACATCGGCAGGTATCGGATTGTTTTCAGGGTCTCTTATGTAGGAGGCAAATTCAAGCTGTTTGGCTTTGAAGTCAATGTTCATGGCAGCATCAAGCGGATTGTTTTACTGGCAGGGATGTCGGTAAGGGGCATGAGCGGTAGTTTTGCATGTTGCGTTCCCAGGCTTTTTGTATTGCGCTGATGGTATTAACTTCCCTGATTAATTCTGCAATGGCCGGGATATTAAAATCCCGCTCCAAAAGCGTTGGGAACACGCCGTAAAGCTCATAGGCTTTGCCTAACAGTTTCCAGACTGGGTCGATCACGTCAGCGCCGTGCGTATCGACCAGAAAATCTTCGGCTTCAACATAATGTCCGGCGATATGTGCGTAAGCAATACGTTGTGCAGGAATAGCCTTTAAAAAAGCTTCGGCATCGTAACCGTGATTAACGCTGTTAACGTAAATATTGTTGATGTCGATCAGGACATCGCAGTCGGCTTCTTCAACAACGGCATTGAAAAAATCGATCTCAGCCATTTCCTGGCCCGGGGCGGCGTAATAGGACACATTTTCGATGGCTATTTTCTGTTCCAGAATGTCCTGAACGCGCTTGATCCGTCCGGCAACATGAGTGACCGCCTCCGAGGTAAACGGAATCGGCATCAGGTCATACAAATGTCCATCTTTGCTGCAATAGCTCAGATGTTCACTGTAAAACTTGATCTGATGTTCGGCCATGAACTGTTTTACGTCACGCACGAACTTTTCATCCAGCGGATCAGTGCTGCCTATCGACAACGATAAGCCATGGCAGACAAAATCAAAGCGCTCAGTCATTGCGCGAAATTGCTTGCCAGATTTTCCACCTATGGTGATCCAGTTTTCCGGCGCGACCTCATAAAAGCCGACCTCTTTCGGAGGGGTATCAATAATCTGACTTAAAAATGACCGGCGCAGACCTAAACCGGCACCGTGAACGAGATGTTGAGTTGTGTCCATAAGGAACACCATTGTGTGATTTGATGAGCGGGAGGGCATGAATTTATCATGCCCTCTTTTTACCGTATTAATATAAGCGACATAATGCCCTTGTTAATGCTTATTTTCCAGTAGATTCTTTAGCTTTAGCGCCACATGCGCCTTCTTTGCCTTTCATTGACTCGCCTTTCATCATTTCGCCACAAGCGCCTTCTTTACCTTTCATCATCGCACCACAAGCAGCTTCCATGCCTGGTTTCATTTTGTCGCCTTGCATCATTTCACCACATTTGCCTTCGGCACCTTTTGCTGCTGCAGGTTTGTTACCCGCGCATGCGCCTTCTTTTGCTTTAGCTTCAGCCATACCCATAGATGCGCCACATTTCATTTCAGCCGCTTTATCAGCTGCAGCAACTTGCATATAGCCAGTAGATAATTCAGTCATGCCGAATGGATTGGCTTCGGCATTAACAGCCGTTGTAGCAAAAGTTGAAATAAAAGCAGCGCCCATTGCAGCAGCTAAAGGCGATTTATTGAATTTTTTCATAGTGACTCCAGTGTAGTTATATAAAACTTCGATACATGAGGCGAATCGAATATTGCTCATCATATCAAAGACGGCTGAATATAGAATGAATAAGCATTTTTTTAAAGAAAAAATCACAATCTTTATCGTATTCATCTTAATCTGTTGTTTTTTCTTTATATTCGCACAAGTCTTCGATAACACAGCTTTGGCAGCGCGGTTTTCTGGCGATGCAGGTATAGCGGCCATGCAGAATCAGTAAATGGTGCGCATCTTTCTTATGCTGTTTGGGCACATATTTTTCCAGATTTTTCTCAACGATCAGAACATTTTTACCGGGAGCGATGCCTGTGCGGTTAGAAACCCGGAATATATGTGTATCTACCGCAATTGTATGCAGGCCGAAAGCGGTATTAAGGATGACGTTGGCCGTTTTTCTGCCCACACCCGCCAGCGCTTCCAACTCTTCTCGTGTTTTTGGTACCTGGCCCTCATGTTTATCGAGTAGCTGCTGGCAGAGCTTAATGATATGCGCAGCTTTGCTGTTAAACAAACCGATGGTCTTGATGTATTCCTTCAAACCCGCCTCGCCCAGCGCCAAAATGTCACGGGGCGTATTAGCAACGGCAAATAGCTTGGCGGTGGCCTTGTTGACACCTTTATCGGTTGCTTGCGCTGACAAGACGACTGCGATCAGCAATTCAAAAGGGGTGGTGTATTGCAGTTCCGTGGTCGGCTCAGGTATCGCAGCGGCCAGTCGATCAAAAATGGCCAGGCGTTTTTTTTGATTCATAGGGGGTTTTGAAGTGATGAAATATTTGCAGAGTATCAAAATCTGATTATATCAAAGACTTTTTAGATTGCTGTTGCGGCATTCTATCCAATGTAGTGGCTGTCTAGATGCTAGATAAAAAAGCCTGCTAAATCATTACGAATATTTCATTGGGTGTTAGAATGCAGAAAACTATGCATTTGTTTATCTGAATGCGTATATCCCGAGCATTGTTAAAAACATTATCCATTTGAAGAGGACGCTATGCGGAACTTGAAGCTTTTACCCGCGTTGATTGGAGCGACACTAGTAATCGCTATCATTTTATATGTCGCCTTTTATTTCATATTTCTTGATCTGTTTGTTGACTTATGGTGGTATCAATCATTAAAACTTGAAGCTTATTTCTGGTTAAGATTGCTCTACAAGTTCTTTCTTTCCGGTGGAGTAACCTTGGCATTCTTTGCCATTTTCTTTTTCCATTTCTGGGTTGCCTCGCGTTATCTGGGGTTAAATCCGCCTGATGAGATTCTCAGCAATATAGATAAACGCCGACGCTTCCAGCGTTTTGCCGACACCTTTATGACCGGCTCGGCAAAGATATACACGCCAATATCTCTGCTACTGGCCATATTTATCGCGATTCCCTTTTATAATCAGTGGGAATCGACACTGCTGTTCTTTTTCGGCAGAGATTCGGGCGTTACTGAAACGGTTTACGGCAATGATGTCAGCTTTTATATGCTGGCCTACCCGACCTACATGCTGATTCAGCATGAATTGCTGACAACTGCCGCGCTGATCTTCTGCATGGTCGGTATTTTATATTGGCTGGAACATGTTTTTATACCCGATCAGAGCAAAGAATTCCCCTTGGGTGCCAAGGTTCATTTAACCGTTTTAATGGGTTTTGTGGTTGCCTTTGTGATATGGGGATTCATGCTGGATCGATTTACCTTGCTTTATACCAACACGCACGAGCCGGTTTTTTATGGCCCCGGTTTTGTAGAAATTCGCTATCAATTGCCGCTCATCTGGCTGGGCATTGTTACCTTCCTGGCGACAGCAATAACGGCAGGCCTGTTTATTTTTTCAGAAAAACACCGTGTAAAAGCGCCGTTTTTAATATCGCTTACCCTGTTCCTTTGTGTCGCAGGTTTGCCTAAGATTCAATTCATCCCCGATTTAATCCAAAAATACATAGTCAACCCGAATCCGGTCAAAACAAATAAGTCGCTTATGCAGCACAATATTGATTCGACGCTGGCTGCCTATGATTTAAAAAATATTAAAACGGTTGACCTAAACATTAAACTGGATGCTGCCAAGGACATAGAAACATGGAGCACTCAAAAGCATTTTGAGAATATTCCGGTATGGGATAGGGAATACATCATTGACAGCTATAGGCAGTTACAGGAGATCAGGCCTTATTACAAAATCCTGTCCGTTGATGAAGATCGCTATTTCATTCTTGACCATACCCGTCAGGTTAATCTGGCCGCCAGGGAAATCAACACTTCCAAGCTCCCACCTGAAGCGCAAAACTGGGAAAACATCCATTTGCGCTATACTCATGGTTATGGAGCTGTCGTGACTCCGGCTGCACAGGATGCCGATAGCCCCCTTGTCTGGTATTTACGTGATTTAAACATGTATTCCGATGTCGGCTTCAGCGTCAAGCACCCTGACATCTACTACGGTCAGGAACAATTCGACTATGCGGTAGTTCCCAATAAGCTCAACATCGTAGGAATTGCCGGCACTGATCCCAGTGTGGTAGAGCCTTACCACGGTGAAGGAGGCATTCCCATCCCATCCCTGTTTAGAAAAGCATTACTTTCCTTTTATTTCAAAGACGAAAAAATATTTTTTTCCACCAATATCTCTACACAGAGTAAAGTCAAGATACGCAGAAATATAACCGAGCGTATTAGTAGATTAACCCCTTTCCTGCATCTGGATAAAGACCCTTATCTGGTTATAACCAATGATCGATTCTACTGGATACAGGATGCCTACACCTTGTCTAACAAATATCCGGTGTCCAAGCCCGCAGACGATGATTTCCTGGAGGGGCATCAAGATTTCAACTACATCCGCAACTCGGTTAAAGTTGTAGTTGATGCCTATGATGGTGATGTTGATTTTTATATTTCAGATCCATCAGATGCCATCATTCAGGCATACAGCAGCGCGTACCCTGGTGTATTTAAAAATATGGAGGAAATGCCAGCTGAATTAAAGAAACACTTGCGTTATCCCCGGGATCTTTACTATCTGCAGATGAAAGTGTACGCCAAATATCATCAGCAAACCCCTGAGTTATTTTACGAACAGGCCGAAACCTGGCAGTTTGCCAATGTCCGAGATCAACCGGTATTGCCTTATTATCAGACCATGGACTTTGGCAACTGTAATGATACAGAAGAATTTGTCATGATTAACCCGATGACACCAATAAATAGAACCAATCTCAGCATGATAGGTATTGCCGGCACACTGGATAAAACCAACTGCAGCCTGGATTATAAACCCGGCCTTACCGTCTATAAGTTTGGTAAAGATGTTCAGGTAAATGGACCCGCGCAGGTTGAAGCCTTGATTAACCAAAATCCGGAAATTTCTGCACAATTTACATTATGGGATCAGCGCGGTTCAATTGTTCAAATGGGACGCATGATTATCCTGCCGATGGGCAATACCGTTCTGTATGTCCAACCGATTTATCTGGCATCAACCAAAAACAAAATACCTGAATTAACCCGGGTAATTGTTTCTATTGGCAATGTGGTCGTTATGGATAAAACCTTATGGTCGGCTTTTAACCGTTTAAAACAAATTTATCTCAAAAACGCCACCGAAAGGGACGGAACAGAAACTCCTAAAGCCATTATGGAGCAGAAAACAAACTAAGAGGGCAACATAACCAGGTCAGCGGAGTTTATGCCCCGCTGATCTGGTCTATCACACGTCATAAAACATTACGTTATCCAGCATCAGCGCACAAAGCCGGTCTTCCAGATCAATTCTTTTTGCCATACTTTCACCTAATGTTGATAAATCCTGCTTCAGATCATCAAGGATATTTGTCCTTTACCATTCTCATATATCAGGAAAGTGCAGTACACATTAAAAATAAGGATATTTTGTGAAAATTTCAGTTGTGGTTCCCACTTACAATCGCCGAGAACGGCTAAAACGAGCGCTATTATCAGTTTTCGCTCAAACATCATTGCCGGCTGAAGTAACGGTAATTGATGACGGCTCAACTGA
>JAQTLI010000089.1 GCA_028714995.1 Methylobacter sp.
TCATGTTTTAATTTTGTCGCTCATATCTTTTGCCCACAAAACAAAAAAGCACGAAGAACGAGAGGATTGATCACGTTCTTCGTGCTTTATGGGAATTAAGATTTTGTTTAGTTAACTCAAATTGCTACGGCCTACTTTGTTAACTTCTCTGCTAATTGGATGCGACTCCCCCAAGCGCAACCAGCCCTGTAATACCAATGCTAATCGCTAACTTTCTGCCTGCCAAACAAATGCGGTCCTTTAGACTGCACTTTCTCTTGCAGGCAATGATAAGCCGCGTTTTCATACTTTATAACCAACGACTGAGCATTTTTATGCTCGCCAATAAATTTCTCAGCTTCTTCTGCCGTCAAATTTTTCATCAAAAATGTTGCGATACACATGCAAGGCTCGTCGTAACGATGTTCATCCATGTCCTTATTAGCTGAGTTTTTCAGTTCTCTGTCTACGCATTGCTTGGCAAAATCGTGCTCAAATTTGTGTTTTTGGATATCCGTCACTTCGACATCATGGGAATGATCGAATGGATTATGCGCGGGATGCGCCTTAACAGCCACCTTTTCAGTCTTTTCAGTCGCTACTTTTTCCTCATCATCTGAACAGCCCGCAACAGACAACGCGATAACCATGCTGGTCAAGACGGCGAAAAAGAATTTCTTTGTAAATGTAAACGTTTTCATAGATTTGAATCGTAAATGGTTAAGGATTTGATATTACAACTGGCTGAACTTTATCATTTTATTAAGGCTGGTTCTACCCATCTTCAGTATTCTTTAACAGATTGTCGCGCGGCATACTGAAAACTCCCTGCATTTAGAATAAATAGCGCTACTTGTTGCAACCCTGTTTTCGATATCATGTTGTTTTCCATTCACGCCATTTATCCATGTCGTTTATAAAAAGTCTCGAATCCGAATTTACAGCACTGCCCGGCGAGTTAAGAGCATCGGCAGCAGCCTCTCTGAAAAAATGGGATGAACAACTGGCGGAGCTTAATCTAAGTTTTGATCCTCCCCCCGAATTCATGGCATCAATCGCCAAAGTCTGGTGCTCCAGTCTGTTTGTTGCGGAAAGCTGTACGCGGCAACCCCAGTTGCTGGTGAATCTTGTTGTTTCCGGCGATTTATCGTCCGGTTACGCTGAAAACAGTTATGTCGACAAGTTAGCCCGCATAAAGGTCGAAACGGAAGCTGATTTAATGGTGCAGCTGCGGCATTTCCGGCGCAGGGAAATGGTCAGGATAGCCTGGAGGGATTTGGCTGGATGGGCCGAATTATCCGAAACACTGACCAATTTATCGTGGCTGGCGGATGCCTGCATTCAATACGCACTGGATTTTCTTTATCAAAAGGCCTGCGAGCTGCGCGGCACGCCATTGTTGTCTGACGGCAGTCCGCAGCAGATCGTTGTGTTGGGCATGGGCAAGCTGGGCGCTTACGAATTGAATTATTCCTCTGACATAGACCTGATTTTTGCTTATGCCGAAGATGGCATGTTGCCGGACAGAAAAGAAACCAGCTACAGCGAGTTCTTTACCAAGCTATGCCGCAGCCTGGTAAAGGTTCTGGATGAGATCACAGTTGACGGTTTCGTCTTCCGTACCGATATCCGCTTAAGGCCTTATGGCGATAGCGGCCCCATCGTCATGACCTTTGATGGCATGGAAAACTATTACCAGACCCAAGCCCGGGAATGGGAACGTTATGCCATGATCAAGGTTCGCCAGGTTGCAGGCGATTTCAAAACCGGCGAGCAATTAATGGCCATGTTTAAGCCTTTTGTGTACCGGCGTTATCTCGATTACGGCGCGTTTGAAGAACTGCGCTCGTTAAAGGCGCAGATTACCCAGGAATTGCGGCGCAAAGACCGCATGGAAAACATCAAGCTCGGGCCCGGCGGCATACGTGAAATTGAATTTATCGGGCAAGCTTTCCAGCTAATACGCGGGGGCAATGAAAAGGCCCTGCAAACGCGCGGCATTCTGGATGTTTTGCAACTGCTGGGCGAAATGGAGTTGCTGGCGCCAAAAGATGCCGATCAATTAAAACAGTCTTACTGTTTCCTGCGCCGGGTGGAAAACCATATCCAGCAGTATCAGGACAGGCAAACCCATGACTTGCCGGCAGACCGGTCAGCGCAGCAGATACTGGCGTATTCGATGGATTATCCGGACTGGATTAGCTTTAAACATGACCTGGACAAGGTAAGAACTCAGGTACATGACGTATTTGACCAGGTTTTTTCGCTATCAAAACAGGACACCGCCAATCAGCACAGCCAAAATATCTGGGCTTGCGTAGCGGACGATGCGGAATTGATGGATGACCTGAAAGAATTCGGCATTCAAGAGACTGCTAAAATACTGGCCGCCATAAAAGATTTTAAAACCTCGGCAGCTATCAGACGGTTAACCGCAAAAGGCGCGGGCGTGCTTGACCGGTTAATGCCGCAATTAATAGAGGGCATGCAGCAGACTGGTAACCCGGATGAATCCTTGATGCGGATACTCGGTTTGTTTGAGGCGGTTGCAGGCCGGACTGTGTATTTATCGCTATTGTCTGAAAATCCGGATGCCTTGTCTCAATTGATCAAACTGTCATCGGCCAGTCCGTGGATTTGTGATTATCTATCGCTGTACCCGGTTTTATTCGATGAGTTGCTGGATACGCGCTCCCTTTACGAACCGCTCAAAAAAACCGATCTTGATGCGCAGCTCAAGACTTTATTGGCTCAAGTTGACGTGCAGGATCTTGAACAGCTGATGATCATACTGCGACAGTTTAAGCAGTTGAATGTTCTAAGGGTTGCGGCCGCTGACATTATGGGCGTCGTACCTGTCATGGTGGTCAGCGATTACCTGACCTATATCGCCGAAAGCATAGTGGGGCATGTGGTTGAGCGTGCCTGGCTTATGCTGACAGACAAGCACGGCTTTCCACCCGATACCGATAATACCTCGATAGGTTTTGCAGTACTCGGCTTTGGCAAGCTGGGCGGTATCGAACTGGGCTACGGGTCTGATCTGGATCTGGTGTTTTTGTATGATTGCCGGGATAACAATGCCATAACGAACGGCCAAAAGCCGATTTCCTGCGCCCAGTTTTACGGCCGACTGGGGCAGAAAGTCCGGCATATCCTCGATACCAAAATGTTATCCGGTGTACTCTATGAAGTCGATATGCGTTTACGCCCCAATGGCGACTCCGGCTTACTGGTCAGCCATATTGATGGTTATGAAAATTACCTGAAAAATCAGGCTTGGACCTGGGAACTTCAGGCGCTGGTCAGAGGCCGGTTTATCGCCGGTGATCCTCAACTGAAAATATACTATGAAGCGATTCGCAGCCGCGTTTTGAGCCTGCCCAGGGATACTGAAAGCTTAAAAAAAGAAGTTCGCGAGATGCGCGAAAAAATGCGTGCAACCTTGGCTATCAAAGATAAAGACAAGTTTGACCTAAAACAAAGTAAAGGCGGTATTGCTGATATTGAGTTTATAGTACAATTTGGCATTCTGGATCAGGCTGCAAAAAATGCAACGCTGACCACCTACACCGATAATGTAAGACTGCTTGAAGGCTTGCAGGAGCAGGGGTTTATTTCCAAAGCCAATGCGGAAATACTTAAAGCCGCTTACTGCGCTTATCGTGACTATGGTCATAAACTGGTTCTGCAGGGAGATCGGGCTGTTATAGAGGAGGCTGAGGTTGCCGAAATGAGCGCTCAGGTCGAACAGATTTGGCATGATTACATGGAGTAGGATGTGCTAACCAAAAGTAGGCGCTTTAGGCGACGCAGTGCAGCGCATCATTCGCGAACGATGCGCTTCGTACCTCAGCACATCCTACGCACTTGTCGGTTTTATTGTTTCACGCAATGCGTGGAAATGGGAAATACATAAACACTAATGTTGGAGAATAAATGATGACTATGGACGACAGAGATGGCGTTATTTGGCTGGATGGCAAGTGGGTTGAGTGGCGCGAAGCTAAAGTCCATGTGTTGACGCATACCTTGCACTACGGCTTGGGCGTGTTTGAAGGCATCAGGGCTTATCACGCGGAAAAAGGCACGGCAATTTTCAAGATGCAGGATCATACGGATCGCCTGTACCGTTCCGCGCACATCATGAACATGAATATGCCCTATGGTAAAGACGAAATAAACCAGGTTCAGCGCGATGCGGTGGCCAAAAATAACCTGGACAGTGCCTATATTCGCAGCATGTGTTTTTTAGGCTCTGAAGGCATGGGCTTGAGGGCGGATAACCTGAAAGTACATGTCATGGTTGCCGCATGGTCATGGGGCGCATATCTGGGCGCGGAAAGCATAGAACAAGGCATACGCATCCGTACCTCATCTTATACACGCAACCATCACAACAGCACCATGTGCAAAGCCAAAGCCAACGGCAATTACATTAACTCCATTCTCGCGCTGCAAGAAGCGCGCGCCAATGGTTACGATGAAGCGTTAATGCTGGATCATGAAGGATTTGCGGCAGAAGGCAGCGCCGAAAACCTGTTTATCGTGCGTAACGGTAAAATTTACACGCCGGAAACCACCTCGGCTCTGGAAGGCATCACCCGCGACACGGTCATGACGATTGCCAGAGAACAAGGTTTTGAGGTTATCGAAAAACGCATTACCCGCGACGAAATTTACGTGGCCGATGAAGCATTCTTTACCGGTTCCGCGGCCGAAGTTACGCCGATCAGGGAACTGGATAACCGCGTAATAGGCTCCGGCAGCCGGGGACCGGTTACTGAGAAATTACAAAGCATGTATTTTGACTATGTGCATGGCCGCAGAGATGATCATGCCGACTGGCTGACTTACGTCGCCTAACATCTTGAAAAAACCATCAAAAATATTAGTCGTTGGCCCGTCATGGGTCGGCGATATGGTGATGGCGCAAAGCCTGTTTATCACCTTGAAAAATGTCCAGCCGGGCTGTCAGATTGATGTGCTGGCTCCTGCATGGTCATTTTCCTTGCTGGAAAGAATGCCCGAAGTGTCCAAGGCCATCACCATGCCGTTATCACACGGCCAGTTTGGCCTGGTGGACAGAATCAGGCTGGGCAGACAGTTGCGCGCGGAAGGCTACAATCAAGCGATCGTGCTGCCAAACTCCTGGAAATCCGCATTGACTCCATTTTTTGCCAACATTCCCGTCCGTACCGGGTATATTGGCGAGTGCCGCTGGGGCTTGCTCAACGATGCCAGAGAACTGGATAAAAACCTGCTGACCATGACCGTGCAACGCTTTGTCGCGCTGGGATTGCCCAAAGATTGTCCATTCCAGCCTGACTGCCCTGAACCCGTCATCGTCATTGAGAAAAACAAGCAACAGGCCGTCATCGATAAATTCAAGTTAACGCCGTCTGTCACCGCGCCTGCTCCCGGCAGTCTTGCGGCATACACACCATCCATGGCGATAAAAATCCTGGCCTTATGTCCCGGTGCCGAATATGGTCAGGCAAAGCGCTGGCCGGCAAAATATTACGCCGAAATCGCTCGGCATAAAATTGACCAGGGCTGGCAGGTCTGGCTGTTTGGCTCCGATAAGGATAAAGAGGTCGCCGAACAAATCAACAGGGCAACTTCTGGGTTCTGTACCGACTTCACCGGTAAGACATCTCTAGCCGAGGCGATCGATTTAATGTCGCTGGCTAATACCGTGGTGAGCAATGATTCCGGCTTGATGCACGTAGCAGCCGCGCTGGACAAAAAACTCATCGCCATTTATGGCTCGTCGGATCCGGGCTTTACGCCGCCACTGAATGACAAGGCACATGTTATCTCTTTGAATCTTGATTGCGCACCCTGCTTTAAGCGCGATTGCCCGCTTGGCCACACAAAATGCTTGACCGGAATCATGCCCGATCAGGTGCTTGAATTTATAACGGTTACCCAATCAGGGCGTAAGTGAAAATTGCCATCGTAAAACTCTCGGCTCTGGGAGACATCGTACATGCGATGGTCGCGCTACAATTCATCAAGGCTTACTCCGCTGACATTCAAATCGACTGGATTGTTGAAGAACGCTTTGCCGAAGCTTTAAAAAATAACCCCGATATAGATAACATTCTGACTGTTAACCTGAATTCCTTAAAAACCAACAAGACAGGCTTTTTTCAGCAGCTCAAAACAATCCGCAGCTATGCCCATAATAATTATGATCTGGTTATTGATGCCCAAGGGCTGATAAAATCGGCAATTACTGCAAAATTGTTATCGCCATGGATGGTGTGTATGCCGCGAGCCAGTCGGGAACTGGCGCGGCGCGGTAAACACATCGCCGGATTCGATGCCAATTCCATCAGGGAAAAAGCCGCATCGTGGCTTTATGATGTAAAGATTGCCTGTGCTTACGATGCCAATACCATTGACAGAAATGCTCTCATTCTATCCAGGCCTATAGGGATAAGCATCACACCCGAACAAATCCTTTCCAAAAAACCGTTTTTGTTTTTCAAAAACGAAGATCCGCAAATTTATAATTACTTGCTAAAAGACCGGAAAAATATTGTGCTGGTGATAGGCTCAACCTGGGACAGCCGAAACTACCCGGCGGATAAGTTTGTAAAAATAGCGGAAGCTTTACAGCAAAACTGCCTTGTTATATGGGGCAGTGAAAAGGAAAAAGCCGATGCAGAATTGATGGCTGCGCAGTCCACATTCATCAAAGTCATGCCCAAGCTGGATCTGAACAGCCTGAAAGCACTGATTGCCAACGCCGATTTAGTGATTGGCAATGACACCGGGCCGACTCATATGGCTTGGGCCTTAAACAGACCATCAATCACCATTTTCGGCCCGACACCGGTCAGCCGGGTTTATCAGACCGACATCAACAAAGTGGTCAAGTCCGCTTCACTCGTCAATTCGTATAAACTCAACAAACAGGATTATTCGATTAAGGATATCGATGAGCGGGAGATTATCGAGCTGGCAAAATGTTTATTGCCAGCTCGATCAGAGTGAATCAACGCTATAGTAGCTTGTTATAGCGTGACGACTTCATTGCCTTTGCCGATTAGCACGACATCAGCAGGGCGCATGGCAAAGATACCGACAGTGACCACGCCAACAATATTATTGATGGTTTGTTCCAGCTTGATCGGCTCCATGATATCCAGATTATGCACGTCCAGAATATGGCAGTGATTATCGGTAACACAATTTTCACGCCACACCGGCTGACCGCCTAATTTAACAATCTCTCTGGCCACATAACTTCTCGCCATAGGAATCACTTCTACCGGCAAAGGGAAAGCGCCTAACATATCGACACATTTGGTTTCATCCGCAATGCAGACAAACTGTTTGCTGGCTGCGGCAATGATCTTTTCGCGTGTCAGCGCGCCGCCGCCGCCTTTGATCAATTGCTTGCGGGGGTTAACCTCGTCCGCGCCATCCACATAAACATCAAGAGTGCCGACGGTGTTTAAATCGAACACTGGAATACCTAGTTTTTTCAAGCGCTGGGTGCTCATCTCGGAACTGGAAACAGCGCCTTCGATATCGGCTCTATAATCAGCCAAAAAATCGATGAAGTGATTTACTGTAGAGCCTGTGCCCACACCGATAATGGCTACATCTTTAATATAAGGCAAAGCAGCTTGGGCAACTTTTTGTTTTAATTCATCTTGCGTCATTATGGCTCCCGTAATTCCAGTAAAAATAAGTGAATAATATGCAATAATATACCTTAGATAGAAGCATACCTCAGCTGATTTTTAAAAATGCCCCAAAAATATATAGAAAAAATCTTACGCGCCAAGGTCTACGATGTCGCAATAGAAACACCACTGGATTTCGCGCCTTCCTTATCAGAACGCCTGGCAAATTCCGTTTATTTAAAACGAGAAGATTTGCAACCGGTTTTCTCGTTTAAATTACGCGGCGCCTATAACAAAATATCCTTGCTGACTGAGCAGGAAAAGGCGCACGGCGTGATTACCGCTTCCGCCGGCAATCATGCTCAGGGCGTTGCCTTATCGGCAAAAAAACTGGGCATCAAGGCTTTGATAGTGATGCCGAAAACTACGCCGGAAATTAAAGTCCAATCCGTAAAGGCCAGAGGCGCAAAAACGGTTCTGTTCGGCGATTCCTATGATGAAGCTTACGCTCATGCCATGGAGTTGGCTGCAGAAAAAGACATGGTTTTTATTCATCCTTATGACGATCCCGATGTCATTGCCGGACAAGGCACGGTTGCCATGGAAATTCTGAGGCAACAAACTGGAAACCTGGATGCGATTTTTGTGCCTGTCGGCGGCGGAGGCCTGATTGCTGGCATTGCCGCCTATGTGAAATTTGTGCGCCCGGAAATTAAAATCATTGCCGTGGAGCCGGATGATGCCGATTGCCTCAACCGTGCGTTAAAAGCAAAGCGCAGGGTCATCATTAAACAGGTCGGTTTATTTGCCGATGGCGTTGCAGTCAAGCAAATTGGCGAAGAGCCTTTCCGTTTGGCGCAAAAGTATGTTGATGACGTGATTACCGTTAATACCGATGAAATTTGTGCGGCAATTAAAGATATTTTTGACGACACCCGCTCGATTGCGGAACCTGCCGGCGCATTAGCTGTTGCCGGATTAAAGAAATATGTAGAGCGAGAACAGTTAACAGGGCAGACTTTGGTTGCCATTGACAGCGGCGCGAACATCAACTTCGACCGCTTGCGCTATGTGGCCGAACGGGCGCAAGTGGGCGAATACC
>JAQTLI010000090.1 GCA_028714995.1 Methylobacter sp.
CAACAGAACGTCGCCATTAAAACCAAGCGTGGCATGATTAGGGGGCGGGGTCTTAATCAGCAGGACTATTTGAGAAAAATCATGTCCCATGACATCAATTTTGGTGTCGGGCCTGCGGGAACCGGAAAGACTTATCTGGCTGTCGCCTGTGCTATAGAAGCCCTGCAAAACGAACAGGTCAGGAAAATAATTCTGGTGCGTCCTGCGGTAGAAGCCGGCGAAAAGCTGGGTTTCCTGCCGGGTGATATGGCACAAAAAGTCGATCCTTATCTGCGGCCTTTGTACGATGCCCTGTATGAAATGCTGGGCTTTGAACGGGTTGAAAAAATGATCGATAAAGGCATCATAGAAGTGGCGCCATTAGCATTTATGCGCGGCAGAACGCTCAATGATGCGTTTATAATCCTGGATGAGGCGCAAAATACTACGGTCGAGCAGATTAAAATGTTTTTAACCCGCGTGGGTTTTGGATCAACTGCTGTAGTAACCGGTGATGTTACTCAAATTGATTTGCCCTCAGAAAAAATGTCCGGTTTGCGACATGTGCTTGAGGTGTTAAAAGATATTGAGGGTATTAGTTTTACTTTTTTTGGTGTGCGGGATGTCGTTAGGCACCCTTTGGTTCAGCGCATTGTTTCGGCTTATGAAGCGTATGAGCAAAAAAATAAAGTCAATCAATGAACGAAATAGAAATTCAAGCTATATTTGAGTCAGCCGGGCAGCCGGATCATGAACAAATTCAAAGTTGGATTGATGCAGCACTTGCTGACTTGAATCATGATACTGAGATTGTTGTTCGTATTGTTGATGAACAGGAAAGTGCTCAGCTCAATGAGCAATATCGCCATAAACAAGGTCCGACTAACATTCTTAGTTTTCCGGTTGAGGTACCTGAAGGTATCGAGCTGAATTTGTTGGGTGATCTGGTAATCTGTGCTCCAGTAGTGGAAAGAGAAGCGTTGGAACAGAACAAGATATTGGCGCATCATTGGGCGCATATTATTGTGCATGGTGTATTGCATTTGTTAGGCTATGACCATATTGACGATGATGAAGCCGAGCGGATGGAAAGCAAAGAAATAGCAATCCTAAACAAATTGAAAATAAGTAATCCCTATATAGAGGCGCAAGACAAATGAGTGACGAACAACCCCCAAGTAGAAACTCCCCACAGAAAAGCTGGGTCGATAAGATCAGCCATTTACTGACTGGGGAGCCGCAAGACCTCGAGGATCTACTTGAAATATTAAGAGAGGCACGAGAAAAACACTTATTGGATACAGATGCCCTATCTATGATTGAAGGTGTTTTACAAGTGTCTCAAATGCGGGTTAGGGATATTATGATTCCCCGTGTTCAAATGGTTGTTGTGCCAAAAGATGCCGAACTGGAGACTATATTTCCACTGGTTACAGAGTTTGGGCACTCGCGTTATCCGGTTATTGATGGCGATCGGAGCAAGGTGGTTGGCATTTTATTAGCCAAAGACTTACTTGCTCGTGCCTTGGAAAATAAAACCTTAAAAGTTCAGGAAGTAATGCGGACCACATGTGTTGTCCCAGAAAGTAAGCGTTTGAATGTATTGCTAAAAGAGTTGCGTACCAATGGTAATCACATGGCGATTGTCGTTGATGAATACGGGCAGGCGGCAGGCTTGGTCACCATTGAGGATGTTTTAGAGCAAATCGTTGGTGAAATCGAGGACGAACACGACGAGCATGAGGATGAAGGCTATATTTCTCAGCGCGGGCCGCATGAGTATATGATAAAAGCGCTCACACCGATGGACGAGTTTGACGACTATTTTTCAACACATTTAGCAACTGATGAATACGATACCGTCGGCGGCTTTATTGTTAGTCAGCTTGAACACATGCCTAAAAAAGGTGAAAGTCTTGTTGTAGACACAATGCGATTTGAAGTGATTAGAGCAGATAGCCGACGTGTGCATCTGATAAAATTAAAAATAACTGAGTAGCGGAAAACAAGCATGAACGAACAGGTAGTATTGGTAACCGGAGGCGCTGGCTATATTGGCAGTCATGCTTGTGTTGAGTTGCTGCAATCGGGTTATCGAGTTATCGTGGTTGATAACCTGTCTAATAGTAAGATCGAGTCTTTGTCCCGGGTGAAACAAATAACCGGCAAAACGTTACAATTTTATCAAGCGGATATACGCGATAAAAAGGCATTAGCTGAGATATTTGCCAAAGAACCTATCGCTACAGTGATGCATTTTGCCGGCTTAAAGGCAGTTGGTGAATCCTGTGAGCAACCGCTAAATTACTATCATAATAACGTCTACGGAACACTGGTTCTTACTGAAGTGATGGCTGAGGCCAACGTTAAACAATTGGTCTTTAGTTCTTCCGCTACGGTTTACGGTGAGCCTTCCTGTGTTCAGTATGTAGAAGATTTTCCTCTTGGAGCCGTCAATCCTTATGGTCGCTCAAAAGCCATGATTGAAGATATTCTAAGAGATTTGTCTGTGGCAGATAAACATATTCAGACTAAATCTCCCTGGAAAATCGCCTTGTTACGTTACTTTAATCCGATAGGTGCGCATGAAAGCGGCATGATTGGTGAAGATCCCAATGGTATTCCCAATAACCTGATGCCTTATGTGTCTCAGGTTGCAATTGGCAAATTGGAGCAATTAGCGGTATTTGGTGATGATTATCCCACCAGAGATGGAACCGGTATCAGGGATTATATTCATGTGGTTGATCTGGTGAAAGGCCATATCAAAGCGATAGACGCGCTGGAAAGCGAAAAATTCAGCTTAGGCGGATGCAAAGCTTATAATCTTGGAGCGGGCAGAGGATGCAGTGTTCTGGAAATCATAAGCGCTTTCGAAAGGGTAACGGGACGGAAAGTTAATTATAGAGTTGCTCCAAGAAGAGCCGGAGATCTCGCCGAATTTTTTGCCAATCCCGAATTAGCATTAAAAGAATTGAACTGGAAAGTGGAAAAAAATCTGGATGATATGGTTGCAGATACCTGGAATTGGCAAAGTAAAAATCCTCAGGGCTATGTTTAGACCCACTTGAAAAACACCTACATTTCAAGTGCAGTTGGTTTTATCGGTCTCGAACTTTACCGAAGCATTCATTGTGGAGATATTATCGGAGGAGGGGCTATTTCTTTCGATGACAGGATATATAAGTATCGCGATGGCATATATGTAACTATATGTGCAGGTTCGCATGCAAAAATGTGGACATGCCTTGTCGTCCGTTTCATTTGCATATCTTAAGTGCTAATCAGCCCCAAAATCGGTCAATTATTGGGGCTGAGTTACGAGCTTGTTACATTGGGTTTACATTTTCAGCTTGCGGACCTTTTTGCCCTTGAGTCACTTCCATAGTAACTTTTTGGCCTTCCCTCAAGGTTTTGCGGCCGGCGCCGATAATTGCACTATGGTGAACAAAAACATCTTTGCCACCTTCTTGTTCAATAAATCCAAAACCTTTTTCATCATTGAACCACTTAACGGTACCTACAACTTGCTCTGACATATTACACTCTTACTTAAAAAATTCGCCAATTTTGGTCGACATTACAAATCCCAGCTCCATAATAAAGCCAGCTCAAACTTTTACTGCCGCCAATGGTAGCACTAAAGATGTAAGCAGAGCAAAACATTTTGACTAGGGGCAAAGATAATTCTACTACAGATAGAATATCGATATTAGAGCAATTATTTTATCTAAATAGTGCCCGAACGGAAATCAATAATTATTTTATTCAAGCTTGGAAGCATGGTTTTATTTACCTAAGAACTCGGATTGCTTATCAATCTTAAGTTGCTGATAAGCACCGCGATAGTATAAAAGCGGTTCTCCAGAACGGCATACGCACTCTTGTACTTCACCAATAATGATCCAGTGAGTGCCTGCATGTACTTTCTCAATGACTTTACAATCCAGGGACATGAGACTGTCTTCCAGGATCGGCGCGTTAGTAATGCCAGCTTTCCATGGGATATTTTTAAAGCGTTGTTCTTGACTGCAGCCGCCGGCAAATTGATTAGAAACATCTTGTTGATCTGAATTTAAAATGTTGACGGCAAAACTCTGGCTTTCATCAATGCCTTCACCAGTATCTGCCGATTCGTTAATGCAAACCAATATCTGAGGAGGATTAATTGAAACGCTGGAAAATGCAGTCACTGTCATGCCCTGAACGCCAAATTTTTCAGATTGTGTTGTAACAACACTGACACCGCTAGCCCATAGTTGCAGGGCTTTTTTAAAATCATCAACACCAACAGCCATTTATTTCCCCGTAATTTGTTAAAAGTCACTGCCTCTCTTGACAGGAAAGAGGCTTCAAGGCAGATATGGTACAGTACTTGCGAATACTTGTTAAATAATCGAGGAAATAGGCCATATAAATTCCACAGCAATTCCTGTTGAGGGTTTAAAACTTTCATAAAAAAATAAGTTTGATGGACTTTAAGCTATATTTAACTACATGCTTTGTGGGTAGCTCAAAAATATAGCGACATTCGTGCCGCCAATGACAATAAAAAATCTTGTTGAGTTGATAAAAGAAAGCGGATCATTCACTGCAAACTTGATGATGAAAATGAGTAGTAGAATGCTTAAAGGTAGTGATTGATTAACTTTGTTTGGAATTCTTTTTATAAACAAATTATTAGATATATCATAAACATCTAATTGTGTGGATGTTAACGGTTAATCAATGGATGGATCTTTGGTTAATTATGAAGAATGAGCTGCTTACCCCAATTTAAGAAAATTTATTCATGTATATTTGTTAAAATATAACATATATTTAGAATAGTATTTTGGTAATGACCACGTAGTGATTTATTTTAAGTAATTGTTTTTTGTAGCTAATTAACGGAAAAATAAAAATAATTTATGATTAGCGTTTTGTTGGTTGATGACCATGAGCTTGTTCGAACCGGTATCGAGGCATTGTTGAATGCTGCTGAAGACATTACGGTTGTCGGCATGGCTAAGTCGGGTGAAGAGGCTGTTGATGCGGTTGTTTCCTTGTCGGCAGATGTTGTTTTGATGGATGTTAATATGCCCGGAATTGGTGGCGTGGAAGCCTGTCGCAGAATTTTGCAGCAGTATCCTGAAGTAAAAATCGTTGCAATATCAGTTCATAATGATGGCCCTATTCCTCATCAATTACTCAAGCTTGGTGTTTTAGGTTTTATTTCTAAAGGCTCGCCAGTAGAGGAGATGAAACACGCAATTCGGAAGGTAATGACCGGTAAGCGTTATCTGTGTTCGGAGGTTGCCAGTAATCTAGCTTTTCAGGGGTTGCCAGGAAGTAATGAATCACCGTTCTCGAGACTTTCTCAGAGAGAGGCCGAGGTGGTGACTTTAATACTTCAGGGCAAAACTATTAAGGAAATGGCGGCAATGTTGGCTTTGAGCGACAAGACGGTGAATACTTATCGTTATAGGCTCTACGATAAGCTGCAAATAAAAAATGACGTTGAATTAACCCGCTTGGCTGTTAAATTCGACCATATTGATACTGCTTTGATTTAGCAGTGATAGTAAGTTTAGATTATTTGGAAATCTAAACTTATTTCAGGCCATGATCACTTTAGTTCGCATGTAGAGCGAATTCCATTTCTCTGGCTTTGTCAAATGCATATCTGAAATCAATATACAAAGGCTGGTCAGTTTCCAGCATTGATTGTAATAAGGTTTGCTGCAATTGATATTTAATATTACCAACAGCTAAAGCACCGATACCCACTGCTCCTTGAGCATTGATTGCATGAAGGAGCGGTATGCCAAAATCTTTATTTTTGATGCCTTCTATGCCTGGAGGCGCAACCGCGTTAATATCCCCCGCTACTTTAAGTCGCGTTGCTTCTTTCAGTACATCAGCGCTTAAAACCTGAATACCCGCTTTGGCTGTGCAAAAGATAATATCAGCATTGGCGACCAGTCGGGCTTTATCTGCTTCAGAACCGGCCAATGTTCCTTTGAGAGTGGAGCCAAAACGACGATTGTATTCTTTAGAAATATCTAAGGCTGTATCAATCGATAAATGATCGGTTAATGTTGTTTCGGCGCCCGCTAATGAAGTAATAATGCCTGTAGCAATACCTACGGGGCCTGTTCCGCCAAAAACTATGGCATTACAATCTTTTAGTTCTTTGCCGTGTTTTTCTTTCAACGCTTTCTCAACACAGGCGACTAGTGCTGCCGCTGTGGTGAATGCTCCGCTGGGATCGGCAAGAACTGAAACTTCAAAAGAAGGAACCATGGCTTGTTTGCTTGCGTTCAACATATCCATAGCCAAACCTAAGTCACGGCCGCCTATAAAGATACCAGTGCGTTTAACGCCGGAAGGGCTACGTGAGAAAATGGCATCTTGAGTCAATCCACGTATATTGTCCAGCTTGACATTGCTATAAGGCATAAGCACGTCAAATCCAGCATCCAGCGCCATGTTGATGTCAAATGGACTGTTATTCGGCATGGGATCAAGCATGTGAAGAATGCTGCGTTTTGCCATTAGAGTTCCTTTTTAATTAGTACGGGTTCAATTGTAGGTGCAATTAAATTTTAGATTTAGGCGTTTGATTGGATATAGTCCCTTGCAACTTCAAAAGCATGTTCGAAATGAAGATAAACAGGTTTTTCGCTATTGATCATTTTTTTCAACAAGCGATTTTGTGCCTGATATTTAATATTACCAATTGCCAGGGCGCCTATGCCGACAGCACCGCTGATTGAGCCCTCAATTGGCGTGCCATTATGAAAGGCGTCAACACCGGCGATGCCTGCTGGAGGCACGGCATTTACATCGGCAGCAACTTTTAATTGTGGGGCGGATGCAATAAGTGCTGCGCTCAATAACTCAATGCCCGCAGCGCCAGTTGCAAAGACAACATCAGCTGTTTTTATGTATTCCGCTTTATCAGCGTCTGCGCCGGCTGTAATGGTAATTTTACCGTCACCAAATTCGTTGCTGCACATGTCGGCAACCTGTTGAGCTTTTTCTAATTGACGGCCGATAATTCGTACGTGGGCTCCAGCTTGAGCGGCAATAACAGCGGCAGCCTGACCGACAGGGCCTGTGCCACCCAGGGCCAGAATGTTTTTACCTTCCAGCGTGGTGTTGAATTTTGTCTTCAATTCACGTTCAACCGCTGCAACCATGCCGGCTGCGGTAGTGAAAGCGCCGCTTGGATCGGCGAAAACCGAAACTTCAAAAGGAGAGAACATGGAGTGTTTTGCCGTTTTCAGCATGTCCATTGCCTGTTTGGTATCCCGTCCGCCGATAAATATGCCGGTACGCTTTAAGTTTTTTGCACTACGGGAAAAGATGGCATCCTGTACCAAGCCCTGTACTTCACTAGGATCGACATTGATATAAGGTACTGCAGAAACCCAGCCTGCATCCATCGCCATATTGACGTCAAATGGACTTAGATTTTTAGCAGTGGTTAGCATGTGTAAGATGAATGGTTTTTCCATGATGTCCTCTTTTAATATTTATATATTAAGTATAAAAGAAATAAGGGCGTAATAACAGTGTCCTTAAGAGATGTGTTTTAAAAAAACAATGAATCTGTGTATTATTCGAAAAGGTACACTTAATCCATTGGACTGCATTATTACACGGTACGCATGAATTATTTAAAAGACCAGCAACGCCGCACAGCTTATGATACGCGCAATGCGCAAATCGATAAGGATGCTGTTAGTCGGATTATTTGTGATCGATTTATAGCGCATCCCGCATACCAGCAGGCTGAAACCGTTATGTGGTATATCCACTGCAGGTCAGAGGTAAGGACTGTGCCTGCGTTATTGCATGAACTGGCAACTGGTAAACGCATAGTTGTTCCATACTGCACTAAAGATGAGCAAGGGCAAAATAAATTGGGCTTGTGGCGGCTGGAAGATTTTGCCGAATTGGTGCAAGGAATGTGGGGAATTTTAGAGCCACCAAGGCAAAGGTGGGGCGAAGCTGGAAAAGAGATTGCTCCTGAACAATTGGATTTGATTATGGTGCCAGGCGTGGGTTTTGATCGCGATGGCGGCCGGCTGGGTAATGGCGCGGGTTATTATGATCGTTTATTGATGGGTGTTCGAGCAGATGCCGTATTGAGTGGGGTTTGTTATGAATCCCAGCTTTTTGAACAAATCGCTATGGAACCCCATGATGTGGCTATGGATACTGTAATGACAGAAAAGACGATTTACAATGGTAAAGGGCGGAAATTTTCCAGTTGATGAATTATCAAACGTTAAAAAATGATGTTTCTTCTTCGCCTGCTTTTGTTTTGGATGAAGCGGCGATTATTAAAGCCCTGAAAGATTTAGACGCACTACGCCATCAATGTGGCTGCAAGGTTTTATATTCAATCAAGTCATTGCCCTTTTCCCCCGTCATGGAAATGGCAAAGCCTTGGGTTGATGGTTTTTCGGTCAGCTCCCTGTTTGAAGCGCGGTTGGCTGATGAGGTTTTGGCAGGGCAAGGCAGCATTCATTTGACAACGCCGGGAATAAGGCCGGATGAATTGGATGAGTTGAGCTTGCTGTGTTCGCATATCAGTTTTAATTCTTTATCCCAGCATCAGCGGTTTTATGAGGCTGCAAAAGCCCAGGCCTCAATCGGTTTGCGGCTTAATCCAAAGTTGTCTTTTCTTCATGATGATCGATTTGATCCCTGTCGGCAGTATTCAAAGC
>JAQTLI010000091.1 GCA_028714995.1 Methylobacter sp.
ACGATCAAAAATAGAAACAAAAAAAGACTTATTCGGAAAACCTAAGTACTTGTATAGAGAGACTCAATTTAATCTAAGTAAAAATCATGTTATTGAGTTGTTAATGGGTACTAAATTATATGGCGACCCTGAAGTAGCATTGAGAGAACTTATTCAGAACTCTATTGATGCTTGTTTGCTGAGAAAAGCTCAAGAACTCAATTGGGGGAATCCTTATAATCCAGAAATACAAATAAAGTATTACTCAGAAGATAATGAATATATTCTTGAAATAATTGATAATGGAACCGGAATGGATCAACAGATCATTGACTCATTTTATTCAAAAATAGGGTCTTCTTTTTATAAATCGGCAGAATTTTATGATTTGAAGTCGCAATCTAACGCTAAATTCACTCCAACTTCAAGATTCGGTATTGGAATTTTATCGTGCTTTATGGTTGCTGATACGCTGATTGTGGATACCAGAAGAGTTTATGGCCCTCATGACTCCAGTGAGCCACTTAACTTAACTATTGAGGGACAAGAAAGTATTTTTTGTACTAAGCCCGGTGATAGAAAATCACCAGGTACCTCGACAAAGCTATTTCTTAGAAAACATGGAAATCCATGGAATTTGATGAATGAAGATCAATTCATTCTATCTGTTGAGCGCGCAGTACCTAACCCGCCTTTTAAAATATCAATTGAAAGTAAATTGCATAAAAAGGTTATCGACGAAAATAGTTTTAAAGAAATCAAAGCTGAATCACTTAAAGATTATTCATGGGGTAAGAATGAAAATATCAGAGAATTTAATATTGAGTTTAGCGATGTAAATAATGGTTTTGTCGGTTCTGCAATTGTTGCGGTGCTTGAAAGCCACGACTTACCAGTCGAAAAAATTGAAATGACATCTAAAAAAGTAGAAATTGACGGCAATTTTTATGATTTAGATAAATTTATAAGCTTGGGTAGCAATGAAATTAATTGGCACAGTAGATCAATAACTATTGATGATGATGGCGAAATAGAACTATCCCCCTCAAATAGCCGATTGGCACGTTCAAAATCTCGATTGTCCCTGCACGGCATTGAAGTTCCTACTACTTTATTTCCTGACTCATGGCGTATACAAAAAAATCAAGTCAAGCTAGACTGGCCAGTTCCGGTATTAATCGTCATTGATATTTGCGGGAATATGGATTTAGACCTTAATTCTTCAAGAACACAAATTTTAATGAGCGAAAAATGGACAACATTCGAAGAAAAACTTTCTTTTTCAATATTATCAAGTATTGCTAATTCGGTAGCCCTAGATTATTGGAATAAACTTAAAGATATATTAATAACAAAGTCTAAAAATGAAATATTCGAGGAATGTTTGAAACGAGTAATTCATAAAGGAGCTTAGACAAATATAGAGAGTGATAGAGAGTGCATCGCAGGTTGCGGCAACAATTTTTTCATTGTCCAACCTACGAAACTGTTGAAAACTTCTAACCACATTGACCATGCCGCAAACCAAAACAATCCCAAAAATCAAAGGCGAATTCTTATTAGGCAATCTACGACAAATGAAAGCCAATCCGTTTCAAGCGCTTTGCGACTGGCAGCGTGATTATGGCGATTTGTTAAGTTTCAGATTGGCTACGCGCCATTTCTATTTGATAAGCCACCCAAAGCTGATCGAACAGGCTTTAATCAAACAAAGCGATATCTTTGTCAAAATGTATGATCCTAAAAAACCAACCGGTCTGGCATTGGTGTTAGGGCAAGGATTAGTGACCAGTCAGGGTGAATTATGGCAAAGACAGCGACGCTTAATGCAGCCGGTTTTCCAGAGGAGTAATTTGGCAGCTTTACTCCCGCAAATTGTCACTGCCGGCAATAACTTATTAGCTAGATGGCGGCTACTAGGCGACGGCGCGCAAGTTAATCTCGCTGATGAAATGATGCAGGTAACGCTTGAAGTGATCACTCAAACCATGTTCAGCACCAGCGTCCTCGATAAAATTGAACACATTGCGCCCGCGTTAGACACACTGCTCCGGTATGCGGCCAAATCGGTCATGAATCCTTTACGCATGCCGTTATTTATACCCACCCAGGCCAATCGGGAATTCAATAAGGCGAGCGCTCTATTAGATGATCTCATTTACGGGATAATCGAGCAGCGCCGCGCGCAACCAACAGCACACAACGATTTGTTGGATATGTTGCTGAACGCAAACGATGACAACGGCGAACTTATGTCTGACAAACAGATTCGCGATGAAGTCATTACCATTTTTAGCGCAGGCCATGAAACCACCGCAAACTTGTTAAGCTGGACGCTGTATTTACTGGCCCGCCATCCCGATGTACTAGCTAAATTACGCCAGGAACTCGATACATTAGTGCAAGGTGAAATCCCAACGGCAGAAGACTTGCAGCAACTTGTCTATACTAGAGCCGTACTGAACGAATCGATGCGCTCCCGTCCGCCGGTCGGCATTATGATGCGCCGAGTCAGCAAAGATACCGAGCTTGATGGCTATTTATTAAAACAAGGCAGGCTGGTGATTTTCAGTATTTACAATATTCACCATCACCCGGATTTCTGGCAAGAGCCTGAACTGTTTGATCCCGAACGCTTTTTGAACGGTGAAAATCGCAGGTTTTCATTCATGCCATTTGGAACAGGCGAACGCGTCTGTATCGGTAATCATTTTGCATTACTGGAAAGCCAACTTTTGTTGAGCATGATCATTCAACATTTCGATTTGCAGTTGCTTAGTACGGATGAAGTTGGAATTGAAATGGCGGTAACGCTTAAACCAAAAGGCGGAGTTCCAGCCAAGTTAATGGCTCGAAGCCAATAACGTTAATTGCACGCTTTTCGGCCTTGAGCTGAGTGCACACCCACGCATCATCGTCGATTACCCACAGAGTGTCGTAAGCATGAACGACTGCATAATTCCATGTCGGCACCACTTTTTCTGTCTCCTGCTTGGTAGTGTACCAAGACGGACTGATGCAAACGTCAGGGCCTTGGAAGACGGCCAATACGTCTATTTCTTTTGCGTAATCAGCCCATATGGGATTTGCACGGACTACGTGTCCTCTCAAGATACCGAACGGCGAAGCGTCATCCGACAAGTGCAACGAGATGTGATTGGCATTGACCCCTGTTGAAGACAGCGTAACCAATATGGCAAGGGGATATGCACGAATAAGCTCGTGCTTGACGCTGATTCTCGGTTCTTCAAAGTGCGGCGGTATGTATACGGTTATGTTCCTAAAGTAAAAAAACTAACATCCGCAAGGGATGCGGTAGAGTCTGTAGTCAGGCATGAAGCTAAGAAGCCTTAGGATTAAGCTCTGCATCCAATTGCCCTACATCCAATTCATTTTCCCACTTGGCCGCAACCACGGTGGCAACACCGTTGCCGATAAGATTGGTCAGCGCGCGGGCTTCGGACATGAAGCGGTCTATCCCTAAGATAAGCGCAAGCCCCGCGACAGGAATGGTCGGGATGACCGAGAGCGTTGCCGCAAGGGTAATGAAGCCGCTGCCGGTCACACCTGCGGCACCTTTTGAGGTGAGCAGCAGCACACCGAGCAGAGTCAGTTCCTGCGTCAAGGTCAACGGTGTATTGGTGGCTTGGGCAACGAATATGGCGGCCATGGCAAGATAAATCGAGGTGCCGTCAAGATTGAATGAATAACCGGTCGGAATAACCAATCCGACTACAGACTTGGAGCAGCCCAGTTTTTCCAGCTTGGTCATGATGCGCGGCAGTACCGATTCTGAGGACGAGGTGCCCAGCACGATAAACAGCTCTTCCTTGATATAGACGATGAATTTGATGATGCTAAAACCCGCAAACCTGGCGACGGTTCCCAGTACCACGAAGATGAACAGCAGACAGGTGAGATAAAAGCTACCCATTAAACTCGCCAGCGGCACCAGTGACGCAACACCGTATTTGCCGATAGTGAACGCCATGGCGCCAAAGGCTCCGATGGGAGCCAGCTTCATAAGAGTCTCCACGATGCCGAACAGTACGTGTGAAATCTTGTTGATGAAGACAACCACTTCCGCGCCCGTCTCTTTCATCGCTGCCAGGGAAAAACCGAACAGCAATGAAAACAGCAATACCTGCAATATATCGCCCTTGGCAAAGGCATCGACTACGCTGGCAGGGATGATATTGAGCAGGAAATCGACTGTGTTTTGCGCTTTTGCCACTGCGGTATAAGCGGTGAGCCCATTGGCATCCAGTTTACTTGCGTCAATATTCATGCCCGCGCCAGGTTGAATGACATGCACCACAACCAGTCCGATAATTAGCGCAAACGTGCTCACGACTTCAAAGTAAAGCAGAGCCTTAACGCCGACGCGGCCTACCTTGTCCAGCTCCCGCATTCCGGCAATCCCCGTTACCACGGTGCAGAAGATGATCGGAGCAATGATCATCTTGATAAGCTTGATGAAACCGTCGCCCAGAGGCTTCATTTCAACAGCTGTTTCCGGATAGAAATGACCCAGAAAAATACCGATAGAGATCGCTGTCAAGACTTGAAAATACAGATGTTGGTGAAGCTTTTTAGGTGCGTGAACGATTTGCACAGGTGACCCTCTGATTAATAAAACAAGAGATATAGTACTTGCAAGGCTGGAGAACCGTTAATTGGTAACTTAGATTCAACCCATAAGTGCAATCGACATTTAGCGGAAAGGTTAGCTGATATAGTTTCACGCTTTTTTCAATCCGACCAAATAAGTGATTATTGAAATTGAAGAAAAGTCCGCCTGGAGAGGAGTCCAGAGCAAATTTCTGGTGAGTTTAAAGTCACTCAAGGCATCGCTATCAATCATGAACACATTTATCAACACGTCTGGGCCGACAAGGAACTTTCTAAATTATAGGGGCTGATTTATAGCTGCCCTGAACAGGGAGACATGAGTATGTTTAATCTCTGTGGGAAAGCTGGAGCTCATCCCAAGATCATAGTTTTTCAAATTGATCTTCATTTTGCTATTTTAAAGTCGGACTAACCAAAATCTTGTCAATCCGTGTACCGTCCATATCGACAATTTCAAATCTCCAGTCCTCTGTTTCATAGATTTCCGCCAACTGGGGAAGCCTTTCCAAATTAAACAAAATCATTCCAGCTAATGTGTGATACGCATTACTCGATTCACCAGGAAATTGGTCATTCATTCCGATGGTTGATTTAAGCTGGGCAATGGACACATCCCCATCAATCAACCACGAACCATCAGATCGTTGCGTAACTTCAAAAGAAGAGTCAGAGGACACGGAGGGAAGTTCACCAACAATAGCAGTGAGTATATCCATTGCGGTTACGAGTCCTTCGATATCGCCATATTCATCTACAATCAACGCCAAATCTGATCGGGCTTCCCTGAAGTGACTGAGCAGATGTGTAAGCATCATGGTTTCTTGAACATAGAACGGCGGTCTTAACTCCTTTTCAATGTTGAACTCAGGATTGCCTAACATTGTTTTTAGCAAATCGCCGCAATGCAAAATTCCAAGCACATTTTCAAATCCACCCCGACAGACGACTATTTTATTAAAAGGACACTGTTCGATTTTACTTCGTTGCTTATCAGGCTCCTCCAAACTGTCGATCATATAAATTTCTTGACGAGGAACCATAATTGCCCTGACGCGCACCTCATCCATTTTCATTACATTACTGACTAGTTGACTTTCATCCGCGTGGAATACGCCAGATTCGGAGCCCATTTCCAACATGATTCGAATTTCTTCGTCCGTTACTGTTGTTTCTTGGGTTCGGTGAAGTCTCAACAATCTGAGCAGCAGGTGACTTGAAGCAGAAAGTAGCCAAACCAAAGGGCTTACCAGCAATGCCAGCCCTTGCATCGGTTTTGCAATCGTGACAGCGATACCTTCAGGGTTTTGCAAGGCAAGGTGCTTAGGCACGAGTTCGCCAAGTACCACTGAAAAATAGGTAATAATTGTCACAGTCAGTATTAATGCCAACGTTTCTGCATAAGGAGCCAACAATGGGATTTTCGAAAGCTCTTGATACAAGGGGGTTCGTAACCCCTCTTCGCCCAATGCACCGCTCAAAATTCCGACCGCCGTGATACCAACTTGTACCGTTGACAAGAAATGTGCGGGTTTTTCATGGAGCGCAAATGCAGCTTTGGCTCCCAAACGTCGTTCTGCGATTAATTTTTGCAGCCGAGCTTTAGTTGATGAGACTACGGACATTTCCGACATGGAAAAAACTCCATTTATCAAAATCAGCATCAGAATAAGGCCTATATTTGTGTAAAAATCATCCATTTAATTTATAAATGCATTAATAAAAAATATTAAAACAATTAATGAATGCCCTCTGGTAAGAAAGCATTACCCCAGTTTGCGATATTGCGATATAAGGTGCAGCGGTCTAAACCCAATATTCGGGCCGCCTGAATTTTATTGCCGCTGGTTACTTCTAAAACATGGTGAATATAGGCTTGTTCGATATCCTCCAGTGTCCATCCTTGCGTCATTATCAATTCCAGAAAATTCTTATCGTTGACAGGTATTTTCGCCGCTTGCGCCAAATCTTCTAACAAAAGGGTATCATGATTGGCAAGTACGATAGCCTTTCTAAGGTATTGGCAAGTTCCTGGACATTACCCGGTCAATGATAGGCCCGAATCCAACGTAACACTTCCATCGAAATATTGACCGACTTGAATTATTCCATTAACAGTGGATAGATTTTTAACACCATTTTATTATGACTTGACCGAGGCTTATAATAAATATGATATCTTTAATAAAATTAGGCTCCTAGCTTTAAAATAACAACATATTCAACATTATGCCGGTTATATTCAACTTCAAGCGAAGGCTGGCGATTAATTCATGTCAATTTCCACTACCGCATGGGCGGCTCTCACTCACATGCAAGAATTAAAATATTTAACCGGCTATCCTGAAAAAATAACCGACCAGGTGCGGTTGCTTATCAGTAAAGACCAATTGGGTGAGATGATATTGAAAAGATATCCTGTTACGCATGACCTTAGAACGGATAAGGCGCTTTATGGTTATACCATTGAGATAAAAAATGATTTGCTCAAACAATCCCAGCCGCTTAGCAAAGTAATTTATGATGATAAACTCAAAGATCTTCATCATGCCTTGGGGCTTCATACCTTCATCTCCAGAGTACAGGGCGGCAAGCACAAAGCAAAAAATGAAATCAGGGTGGCCTCACTGTTTAAAAATGTGCCGCTGGAATTTTTAAGGATGATAGTGGTACACGAGCTGGCTCATTTAAAAGAAAAGGATCATAACAAGGCTTTTTATAAGTTATGCGTACACATGGAACCGGCTTATCACCAGCTTGAACTGGACATGAGGCTCTACCTGACTTATACGGATTTATTTGGGAAACTCTACTAAAGCACCGCAATGAATTGGCAAGACATTATTCAACACATTGAATCGGCAACACGGCGGCCATTTAAGCTGGTCAACGCCAGGCCACTGGCTGGCGGCGATATTAATACGGCTTACCAATTACAGGCAAAAGACCTAAGCTATTTTGTCAAGCTCAACCGGCCTGATCGACTGTCCATGTTTGAGGCCGAAGCCTCGGGCTTGCAGGCTCTGGCGCAATCACGTCTCATGCGTGTTCCAGAAATCATTGTTTGCGGAAAAACCGATCAGCATGCCTTTCTGGTTCTTGAATATATCGCGCTAAACAACCTGAATAGCCGTTCCGAGCGGTTGCTGGGACAGCAGATCGCGCAAATGCATCAGCAAAAACAAGCCTATTTTGGCTGGCACCGGGACAACACCATTGGCAGTAACACACAAGTCAACGGCCAATACAGTGACTGGATAACATTCTGGCAAGAACAGCGCCTGGGACATCAATTAAAACTGGCGGCTGAAAATGGTTATGTTGGCCGCCTACAAACACAGGGCGAAAAACTCTGCACCGATCTGAAGCCATTCTTTTCCGGCTACCGGCCGCATCCGGCCCTGGTGCATGGTGATTTATGGCGTGGTAACGCCGCTGCCGATGAACAAGGTAATCCTGTCATTTATGATCCTGCCTGCTACTTTGGTGACCGGGAAACTGACCTGGCGATGACCGAATTATTCGGCGGATTCAGTCAAACATTTTATGACGCTTATCAAACTGTTTATCCACTGGAGGCCGGTTATGAGACCAGGAAAACGCTTTACAATCTCTACCATATCCTCAATCACCTGAACCTGTTTGGGCAAGGCTACCTGCACCAGGCAGAAACCATGATGAGCAGACTATTGGCTGAACTATAGGGATGCTATAAACTCTCCGTCTACGCAACTACACCCATTAAACCATTAATGTCGATATTACTATTTTCACTAAGAGGTGTGCCCGAAGACGAGGCTGAGGAAGTTCGCGAATTGTTAATCGCCAATGAGCTTGATTATTACGAGACATCTGCCGGAAACTGGAGCGCTTCAATGCCCGCCATCTGGTTGAAACAGAATGAAGATCTTGATAGAGCCAGGCAATTGCTTAACGAATACCAACAAAAAAGATTGATGATTCAACGGGAAAAATACCAACAACTCAAAAAAGAAGGTCGAAACATTTCACTTTTACATAGCATCAAAAACAACCCGCTGCGCTTCATCAGCTATATGGCTGCGATATTATTTATACTCTATGTTT
>JAQTLI010000092.1 GCA_028714995.1 Methylobacter sp.
GATGGTGTGGTTAAGTCGATTGGCAGGGTAGGGCTGCAGACCAATCAGGGCAAGAATGCGCTTTGTTCCTGCGGCAGTGGCAAGAAGTTTAAGCGGTGCTGCGGGGCGGGATGATTCGTTTGGGGGGCGGGTGAACCCGCCCCTAAGGAGAGCATTATTTCTTTTCTTCTTTTGCGCCTTCTTCTGATTTCATGATGACCGCAGACAGGCAGTTCATTACGCTTTCAGTATAGTTGGTGTGGGCGTCAGCAAGGTCTTTTGCCGAACCAAAACCGGTGCGCAATTCTTCAAGTGTCTTTTTAGGATCTTGGGACTGGGTTAGCGTGAGCATTTTTGTATAGTTACGGTAAGCAGTCATGCGATTGGGGTCTAAAGGGAAATAGCCGGGCATGTTTTTCGTGGTCAGGTCTATGACGCATTTGGCCATATCCTCGGGGGGGATTTTATAGTCCTTAACGTCCTGTTCTTTTTGCATTTGTTCTAATACGGCTTGTTCATATTGGTTTTTATCTGCACAAGCCGGAAGTAATAATGCGGATAGTGAGATCAGCAGTAGTTTTTTCATTAAGAGTTACCGTTATTGTTGTTTTAGACTGATAGTGCAAAAAAAGCGATTATACGCATTTTGCATTAGCGCTGTTTTTTTGATTTATTGAGTTTTTGCCATTTCCTCAATAGCCTGTGCTATCCAGGCTTCTGCTTCTGCATTGATGTCGGTGGCTTTACGTCCCTTGCTTTCAATGGCTGGGCCAATTTTCACTTTGATGACTCCCGGCCATTTTAAAAAACTGTAGCGTGGCCAAAAGTCACCGGCATTATGCGCTATGGGGATTACCGGATATCCTGACTTTTGCGCCAACATGGCTCCGCCGGCGCTGAATTTTTTAACTTTTCCGGGTGCTGTCCGGGTGCCTTCAGGAAAAATAATCACCCATAATCCCTGGTTTAAATAGGGTGTTCCCTTTTCTAGCAAAATGCGTAATGCGGCACGTTGGTTTTCACGGTCTATGGCTATAGATTTTAGTGTTGCCAAGGCCCAGCCCCAAATTGGCAGCCAGGTTAATGAGCGTTTTAATAAAACAACCTGAGTCGGAAGGAGGCATCTTAACGCCAGTGTTTCCCATGCCGATTGATGATTGCTTAAGACAATGACGGGTTGTTTCGGATTGATGTGTTCCAGTCCTTCGACTTCATAAGTGAGGCCGCAAAAAATTTTGGTCATCCATAAGACAAAAGTACACCAGGCAACTGAAATTCTGTAGCGGACTGCGAAAGGAAACGGCGTGGTTAAGAGAATGGCAATACCGATGAGGGTAGCGGACGAAAAGATACCGATAAATAAAAGGGTCGAGCCGATATAGCTCCGGATTTTATTGCCCTGATGTAATATGTTTTGCTGCGGCATAGAGGTTCTCAAAAACAGGAATGTTGAGGTCGGGATTGTCGGTTAGGGTTTTTTGGCCTTTGCCGGTTTTAACCAGTATCGGACTTGCACCAACAGCTTGCGCTGATTGGATGTCGCGGAGCGAGTCGCCGATAACAATCATGTCGCTCAGGCTGACATTTTTTTCGGCAGCAAATGATTCAAGCAAACCCGCTTTCGGTTTGCGGCAAGTGCATCCATCATCCGGGCCATGCGGACAAAAATAGATGGCATCAATTTCCCCGCCTTTTTCAGCAGTCATTTGGCGCATTTTTGCATGTATTTTTTCCAGCGTTGCATCATCAAATAAGCCCCGAGCCACTCCGGACTGATTGGTGATGACGGCGACTTTATAGCCATGCTCATTGAGCAGGGCTATCGCTTCAAGACTGCCGTCAATCGGCCGCCATTCTTCCGGCGACTTGATGAAGTCAGCCGATTCATGGTTAATCACGCCGTCACGATCCAGCAAAATGTAGCGGTTTTGACTCATGCCTGCCCCGGGTGCTTAGGACTGTAATTTGGAGATATCGGCACAGGTTAAAAACTGCTCAAATAACAGCGACAGCAAGGCCAGACGGTTGGCGCGCAGATCAAGGTCGTCAGTCATCACCATGACGCTATCAAAAAACGCATCCACATCGTTCCTTAACTGAGCCAAACGGTTAAGTGTCGCCTGATAATCACGTTGCGCCAGTAACGGCTTAATGTCATCGGCTGCCTGCATGGCGGCTTGCAACAATTGTTTTTCTTCCTCCTCAACTAGCGCGCCGATGCTGGCGGCCGGCTCAGTATCCGATTTTTTCAGGATGTTTCGGATACGCTTATTGGCAGCGGCCAGACTTTCTGCTTCGGGCAGTTGCCTGAAGGCTTTAACGGCTTGCAAACGTTGCATGAAATCCAACGGTTCGGCAGGCGTTAAGGAGATTACGGCGTCGAATTCATCGGCTGTGTAACCCTGATCGAGACAGTAGCCTTTAAGGCGCTCAAATACAAAGTCGGATACCAGTTTATGGGTTACGTTCCGGTCAAATTCGTGAGTGAACAAGGTCAGTGAAAAATCAATCAAATCCAGGATGTTGAGGTCTAATTTATTTTCAATAATGATTCGAAGTGAACCAAGCGCGGCTCTTCTTAAAGCATAAGGATCTTTGTCGCCGGTTGGTATCAATCCCGCACTGAATATGCCAGTCAGGGTGTCAATTTTTTCGGCAAGCGCAAGAATTTGCCCCGTAGTGCTGGTTGGCGTTGGGCTGCCTGATTGCTTGGGGAAATATTGTTCCTCGATCGCTAGGGCGACTTCAGCCGGCTCGTTGTCAGCAGTCGCATAATAGCGGCCCATAATGCCTTGTAGGCTGCCGAATTCGCCGACCATTTCAGTCATCAAGTCGGTTTTGGCTAACAATGCTGCACGTTTTGCCAGATCAGCGTTTGCGTTGATGCTGGTGGCAATGACTTCAGCAAGCTTTACTACACGGTAAGTTTTTTCTGCAATCGTGCCCAGTTTCTCCTGAAAGACAATGCTGGACAGACTTGCTACGCGTTCTGCCAGGGATTTTTTCCGATCCTGGTTCCAGAAAAATTCCGCATCGGACAGACGCGGCGTAACCACGCGCTCATTACCGTGCTGTATGGAGGCAGGATTGCGGCTTTCAATATTGCTGAAGGTGATGAAGTGCGGCAACAGGCCACCGTTGGCATTTTTAACCGGAAAGTATTTCTGGTTGATTTGCATGGTGGTAATCAGTACTTCAGCGGGCAGCTCAAGAAGACGCGGATCAAAATTTCCAGTGATCGGCACCGGCCATTCATTTAAGGCGGTAATTTCTTCCAGCAGATCTTCTTCTATGTGGGCGATGCCGCTAACCATTGAGGCTGCTTTTTGTGCGGCATCACGGATGATGGCTTTTCTTTGTTCAAAATCAGCAATGACTTTGCCTTCTTGGTACAAAGTGTCCTGATACTGTTCAGGGCTGGCTATTGTCAGTTTATGTGGCGCATGGAAGCGATGTCCACGAGTTGCTGAGCCGGTTTCCAGTCCCAGAATTTCGGTTTTAATGACATCATTGCCATAGAGCAATACAGCCCAATGCACAGGTCTGACGAATTCTGTCGTGCAGCTGCCCCAGCGCATTCTTTTGGCGATCGGCAAGCCGGCGATGCTCTGACGAATGATGTCGGGGATCAGGTTTTCAGTTGCTTGCCCTTTGACGGCTTGCGTAAAGGCCAGCCATTCGCCTTTGTCGGTTTTCAAGTGTTCCAGTTTGTCGAAGGTAGTGCCGCAGCTTGCAGCAAAGCTTTCTGCCGCTTTGCTGGGTGTGCCGTCTGCCGCAAATGCCGCTTGTACGGCAGGGCCGCGTTTTTCTACGGTTTTATCCGGCTGCGCCGTGGACAGGTTTTCAATAAGAACCGCCAAACGTCTGGGTGTGGCATAGGCTTTGCTGCCGGTAAAGCTAAGTTCAGCAGCGGTTAGACCCTGGATTATGTTGTTCAGTAACGCATTGCTTAGTTTAAGCAAAGTCTTGGGCGGCAGCTCTTCTGAACCCAGTTCGAAAAGTAAATGTTTGCTAGAGGCCATTTTATACTCCCTGCTCAGTCAGCATGGGGAAGCCCAGCGATTCTCTGCGTTGGTAATAGGCTTCGGCAACCGATTTAGACATGTTTCTGACTCTTAAAATATAGCGTTGGCGTTCAGTAACAGAAATGGCATGACGCGCATCCAGCAAGTTAAAGGCATGCGAGGCTTTCAGCACCATTTCATAGGCGGGCAAGGGTAGGTTTAGTTCAATCAGCTTTTTGCATTCCTGCTCATAGGTGTCGAAACACTGGAACATGAAATCGACATTGGCGTGTTCGAAGTTGTAAGTCGACATTTCCACTTCGTTTTGATGAAACACATCGCCATAGCTGACGGTGCCGAACGGGCCTTTGGTCCAGACCAGATCATAGACGCTTTCAACGCCTTGTATGTACATGGCGATGCGCTCCAGACCGTAGGTGATTTCACCGGTGATGGGTTTACATTCGAGTCCGCCGACCTGCTGGAAGTAGGTGAACTGGGTGACTTCCATGCCGTTTAGCCAGACTTCCCAACCCAGTCCCCATGCACCTAAGGTAGGCGATTCCCAGTTGTCTTCGACAAAGCGGACATCGTGTTCGAGCAAATCAAGGCCCAAATGTCGTAACGAGCCAAGATACAGTTCCTGAATATTGTCGGGTGACGGCTTCAAAACCACCTGAAACTGGTAATAATGCTGCAAGCGGTTGGGGTTTTCGCCAAAGCGGCCGTCAGTGGGCCGGCGGGATGGCTGAACGTATGCCGCGTTCCAGGGTTCAGGGCCTATTGAGCGCAAGAAGGTTGCAGGATGGAAGGTTCCCGCGCCTACTTCCTGGTCCAGCGGTTGTAATAGAACACAGCCCTGACGTGACCAGTATTCTTGTAAGGCCAGGATAAGTCCCTGAAAAGTTGATAAATCGTTATTTATACTCGACACGGCAGCTATTTGTTGGCAATAAAAAGGCACCAATTATAGCGTAAAAATGCTTTTGGAGTAGGGTTTGGAATGAACTAGTGTTGATGGGTTTTATTGCCGGAGCCATGAGTCTCCAGCAATAAAGGATAAGGACTATTCTGTTTCTTCCTGATCTTCTTCTTTATGGATGGCTTGCAGTGATAAGCCACCAAGCGAGTCGCTTTTTGAAGCGTCAGTCGATGCATCTGGTGATAAAGAGCCCAAGCCTTCGCTCAGATTGATTTTTAATTTGAGATTATTGGGCGAGTCGGAATTTTGCAATGCCTCTTCCAGAGTAATAGTGCCTTCCTTAAACAGTCTCAGCAAATGGCTGTCAAAAGTCTGCATGCCGACATTTTCTGACTTTTCCATGACTTCCTTGATGCCGTGTATGTCGCCTTTATGGATTAAATCGCGAATAAGTTGTGTGCCTAATAAAATTTCAATGGCGGCCGTGCGTTTGCCGTCAATGGTTGGCACCAGTCGTTGCGAGACAAAGGCTTTTAGGTTAAGCGACAAATCCAGTAATAATTGATTGCGACGTTCTTCCGGGAAGAAATTGATGATTCTGTCGAGCGCCTGATTGGAGTTATTGGCATGCAGGGTTGAAAGGCATAAATGGCCAGTTTCTGCAAAAGCCAGGGCATGCTCCATTGTCTCCCGGGAACGGATTTCACCGATCAGAATGACATCGGGTGCCTGACGCAAAGTATTCTTAAGTGCGTCTTCATAGCTCATGGTGTCAACGCCGACTTCCCTTTGGTTGACCAGGGATTTTTTGTGCGGGTGGATATATTCGATAGGGTCTTCGATAGTGATGATATGACCGGTGGCATTGCTGTTGCGATAGTCAATCAGTGCCGCGAGCGAGGTTGATTTGCCTGAGCCTGTACCGCCGATAAACAATATAAGTCCGCGCTTTTCCATAATGGATTTTTTCAGTATGGGTGGCAGCCCTAGGCTGTCGGCACTAGGGATGTCTACCTTGATGTTGCGGACGACAAGCGCAAAACTGTTACGCTGCTTGAAAATATTGACCCTGAAACGGCCGATTCCCGGTTCGGATATAGCTAGATTCATTTCAGGAATATGTTCAAACGCTTTTTGCTGATCTTCGTCCATCAGGCTGTAGGCGATTTCTTTTATTCGAGCCGGGGTCATTTTAGCGTTCTCCAGCGCTTTCAGTGTGCCTTGAAATTTGGCGGCTGGCGGCGCGTCTACGGTTAAATAAAGGTCAGAGCCGTCATTTTGGACGAGGATTGTTAAATAGTCTTTGAATTCCATGGCGAGTTCAATATCAGGAATGAATGTAAGGGCTTTAAGTTTAGGTTATCAGCCTTAGAAGTTGAAGCCGGATTACCGAAAAAATGCGTATAATATTCTTATTTTTTAGATACAAGAGTGATATGAGTAAGCAAAGAAAAGCGGTGGCATTGATTTCAGGCGGGTTGGATTCAATGTTGGCGGCAAAAACCATTATGGAACAGGGCGTCCATGTTGAAGGCATTAACTTTTTTACCGGTTTTTGTGTGGAAGGTCATACTCATGCCATTAGAGCCAATGATAAGGCCAAGCCTAAACGCAATAACTCCTTATGGGTAGCCGAGCAGTTAGGCATGAAACTGCATATAGTCGATGTCATCGAGGAATATAAAGATGTTCTGATTAATCCAAAACATGGCTATGGCGCTCACATGAACCCGTGTCTGGATTGCAAGATTTTCATGGTGAACAAGGCTAAACAGTGGATAGTTGAAAACGATTTTGACTTTATTATTACCGGCGAGGTCATAGGCCAAAGACCCATGTCGCAGCGCAAGGCAACCATGCCGATTGTGGCTAGGGAATCGGGTGCTGACGATTTGTTGTTGCGGCCTTTGTGCGCCAAGAATCTGCCTGCAACCCTGCCGGAACGGGAAGGCTGGGTCGATAGAGAAAAACTGCATAATTTTAGCGGACGGTCACGCAAACCGCAGATGGAAATGGCCGAGCAATTCGGTTTTGACGAGTATGCCCAGCCTGCGGGCGGCTGCTGTTTTCTGACCGATGCAAGTTATTCGTCAAAACTGGTTGATTTATGGAAAGCCCGTGACGGCGATAAACAATATGATCTGGATGATGTGATGCTGTTAAAAGTCGGTAGGCATATCAGGCCGGAACAGAATTTTAAACTCATTGTGGCAAGGGAAGAGGGCGAAGGTCGCTTTTTGCAGGGCTATAAAAAAGAATTTATCACCATGAATAGCACCACTCATGCCGGGCCATTGGTGCTGGTGGATGGCTCGCCTTCCGCCGAGGATTTGTATCTGGCGGCAAGAATTACCGCCAGATATGGACAAGGGCGTGACGCAGAACAAGTCGATGTGAATATTATGAGTAAAGATGGCTCGGAAAGAACCATTCAGGTTAAGCCGTTCGGCACAGAAGAAATTCCGCAGGCATGGTTTATATGAGCAGAGAACTGTTAAATGCCCGCCGGTTATTGTGCCCCCTGCCTGTCATTCGTACGCAGGATAAGGTAAAGCAGCTCAGGGTGGGTGATCAACTGGAAGTCGTTTGTACCGATCCCGGCGTGATGCATGACATTCCTGCCTGGTGCCGGATCAATGGACACAAGGTGCTGGAAGCCATTTCCAGTGACGGTGAATATACGATTATTCTGGAAGTGGGCGAGTAATGGCCGAAGTCCTGAGTGCTGAGAAAATGGATAAACTGAAAGCCAGGGCGACTTATGTCGGTGCGGCCATCAATGTTTTCCAGACGATTATTAAAATCGGTTTTGGCATCCTGGGGCAATCTGCCGCGCTTATCGCGGATGGTATCCACTCCTTATCGGATTTACTCAGCGATCTTCTGGTTATTATTGCCGTTAAACTGGGCAGCCGCGAGGCGGACCATGAGCATCCCTACGGGCATCGCCGGTTTGAAACCATAGCGACGGTCATTTTGGGTGTGGGCTTAATTGTTGTTAGCGGCGCTATCGTCTGGTCGGTTATGGAGCGGATGGCTCATCCCGAGAAGTTGCCAGTGCCTGATGTGATGACGTTAGGCATTGCGGCGATTTCGATCCTGGTGAACGAATGGCTCTATCATTACACCAAGCGCATCGCGAGACGGACGCGGTCAAAATTGCTGTTGGCCAATGCCTGGCATCAGCGCAGTGATGCCATCACATCACTAGTAGTTTTATTCGGCATAGGTGCGGTATTGTTGGGCTATCCGTTAGCCGATGCTGTAGCTGCGGTCGTGGTCGCTTTGATGGTGGCCAAGATTGGCTTGAATCTGGTCATACAAAGTATCAAGGAGCTGGTCGATACCTCGTTGCCTCCTGAAACAGTGGACGAGATCAGGGCTGCGATTCATGCAATTGATGGCGTCGAGGGCATTCATTTGTTGCGCACCAGGCAAATGGGCGAAGATGCATATATTGATGCCCATATCGTCGTTGATCCCCGCATCACCGTTTCCGAAGGGCATATGATAGGCGATGCGGTCAGGGATGATTTGATTAAGCGTTTTGATGATGTGATGGATGTGCTGGTGCATGTTGATCCCGAAGATGATGAAGATTCGGCCGATAACTCCAGGCCTCTTTCCCGCGGAGACGTGCAGAACCTGCTGGATAAATATCTGGGGGACATCAAGCCGGCTATAGAAGATTTCAGAATCCATTACCTGGATGGACA
>JAQTLI010000093.1 GCA_028714995.1 Methylobacter sp.
CTTTGCGTATGCTGATGAGCGCTGCAAATACGCAGATCATGCTGACCCCCGCGCCACTAAATAGCAGCAGTTGCCAGGGAAACTTGAACGCCAGTATCGAATGGCGCATGACGTAGCCGAATAATGCGGTCAAACCCACGCCCAAACCGTAACCGATACTGCCAACCAGCACTGCCTGTAGCAAAATCATGCGTAACAAAGTCCAGTTGCTGGTTCCCATCGCCTTTAGAACGCCGAATTGACGCAAATTCTCCAGAGTGAAATTGTAGAAGGTCTGGCCGGCAATGGCGGCGCCGACAATAAATCCAAGCAGCACCGACATGCCGAAATTAATGGGAATACCTGTGTTGCGCATAAAATATTGATAAGTGAGGGTCATGAATTCCGCTCGAGTATAAGCCGCCAAACCGGTGGAAGCCCGTATGCGGCGGGTTAATTCGGCGAGATCTTGCCCTTGTTTGGCTTTGACCAGAACAAAGGACAACAGTTTACGTTCCTTTGGTGCGTAACTTGTAGCGCGGGTATAGGTGGTATAAACCACGGGTTGAGACTGAAAAGTGCGGGTAACTTTGGCGATGCCTACAACGATAGCACGGCGATCATTCAGTTCCAGGGTGTCGCCTACTTTGAGCGGAACAGGTTTGCCGCCAGGTATCGGCGAAGGTTTGCCCAGCTTTTCTATGGCTCCGTCAATATCAACGATAACGGCGTCGCTATTGCGCAAATTTTCGATTTTCCCTTCCAGCATGACTGGCGGACCGCCGATTAATGTGGCGTCGTCCAGTCCGACGACAATACAGGTTTGAAAGGTGCCGTCGGTAAGACGCGCTTTCAAAAGCCCCTTGTACATCGGCATGGCCCATTCCACACCGGAAATGCCGCGTACCCGATAAAGCTCGGTGTCCTGCAAGGGCTTGATGTCGTCGACAAACTGTACTTTCTCGTCCATCACCCAGATATCGGGCAAGCCGACATCCGTTATGAAGCTGTAGGAGCGGGACATAATCCCCAAAAAAATGGCTGGCTGCTGGGTCATGATTAGCGAGGCAAAGGTCAGCCCCATGACAATACCGAGATATTTGCCTTTATCACCCATCAGCATTTTTAAGGCAATGTGATTCATGGTTTTTAGCTCTTTGTTTGTTGGCTGGACTGAGCTGTAGCGACTTCATAATATAACGGTAGCATAACAGATTACTTCAAAACAAAACCGGCCAATAATGGAAAGGTTTTAGCCTGATTTATGTAACACAAATTGACAACTTGCAATCGTATTCATAGAATATAATTTATGAACTACATACATATTAACTTATCCCTAAAGTTCAATACACGATGGCTGCGAAAATCACTTTGCTTTCGCCGCAGTGTTGTTCTATTGGTTTATTAATTTCATTTTACCAAAGCAGCTGCGGGTCTTGTCCCAGTTGCTTTGGTAGTCTTTCCGGCAAGATTCGCGGTTTTTTCATTCTAAGGAGAAAATTGTGCATCAACCCGAATCTGTTATATCGCAAAACAATCGTCAGGCAATTTTTGGTTATTTGTTTGTTTTACTCGGCGCGTTTGGCTTTTCATCCAAAGCGGTACTGATTAAATTAGCTTACAGTTACAGTCATGAACTGGATGCCATCACCTTGATGGTGCTGCGCATGTCGATTTCATTGCCTTTTTTTCTGATGGTTGCGTTATGGTCTGTTAATGATTCGGCAAAAAAAGATGCGCAGCACTTAAACAGGCAAGACTGGCTAATGATTCTCGGCTTGGGCGTATTGGGCTATTACATCGCCAGCTTCCTTGATTTTGCAGGGCTGCAATATATCTCGGCAGGTCTTGAGCGATTGATTTTATTTCTCTATCCGACTATTGTCGTTTTGTTTACAGCGGCAATACAACGCCGGTCTATTAACCGTCATCAAGCACTTGCACTGGCTTTAAGTTATGCAGGGATGATTTTGGTGTTTGTCGACAATATGTCGGCAATGGCATTATCAGGACTGTTGTTAGGTTCGACATTGGTTTTGGCTAGCGCCATCGCGTATGCATTTTTCTTGATGGGCAGCGGCATGATGGTCAAACGGATTGGTTCGACGCGTTTTACCGCCTACTCAATGACTGTAGCCTGCCTGGCGACAGGCCTGCATTTTGTGATTGAACACGGCGTTAAACTTTTAAATTTACCGACCAATGTCTATTGGCTGGCGCTGATCATGGCTATTTTCTCCACCGTGCTTCCGGCCTTTTTAATGAATGCAGGAATCAGGCGTATCGGCGTCGGTTCGGCATCTATTATCAGTTCTACAGGACCGATAGCTACTTTGGCGCTGGCCTTCTTGTTGTTGGGCGAGGCTTTGACATTGGCGCAACTGGCCGGGACTGCTTTGGTGTTAATCGGTGTTTATGTAGTCAGCCGGGCTAAGTCATAAAAAATTTACCCTAAAAACATTGTTGTTCAAAATGTAGGGCATTTTATTCCACCGGAAGCGCCGTATCGTTCAATGTGGCTTTAAGACAATGACTAAGCATCAGAGAGAATCTAAAAATACCGCGCCAAGAGAGTTCGACAAGCTCACGAGCTAAACGATACAAAAGCACTATTTAGATAGATAAATTTAGTATAATCAGAAACATCCTCGAATGCTGAATTGGACTGACTGAAAACATATGGTAATGAAATCACAAAATTTTTTTGAACATCCTGTTTTTGCCTTAGGGTTTAGAGCTTTTTTTGTCTTGGCCGGATTGGCGGCATTGTTTCTGATTGTCTTTTGGAATGCCATGTTTAAAGGCTCGGCAACACCCGATGTTTATTTTTCCAATACATACTGGCATGCACATGAAATGTTGCTGGGTTATTCTGTAGCAGTTATTTCAGGATTTTTATTAACGGCGGTTAAAAACTGGACAGGCAGACCGACTTTGACGGGCTGCCAATTGGCGGGATTGTGCTTGCTATGGCTATATGGACGTATATTACCGTTTTATGCTGGCTGGTTGCCTGATGCATTGATTGCACTGGTCGATTTTTCATTTTTGCCTGTGCTGGCCTATCAAGTCAGCAAACCTGTCATTCAGGCAAAGCAATTCAGAAATCTGGTTTTTATTGGGCTTTTGCTACTATTGGCGCTGGGTAATGGCTTGATACATGCTGAAATGTTGGGTTTACAAAAAAATACGGCAGAGATAGGTGTTCAGCTGGTAATCGCGACTATTATTGTCATGATTCTGATCATTGCCGGGCGTGTATTTCCTTTCTTTACTGAACGGGGAATATCCGGAACGTTGATCATAAGAAATCCATTGCTGGATAGCTTGTCGATAGCTTCAGCCGTTGCTGTATTTGCTCTTCAGATGTTTGGCGTTTCAGGAACTCTTTTAGCCCTGACAGCGATTTTGGCAGTTGCAGCCAATGGCATGAGACTATCAGGCTGGTATGTGCCGCGCATCCGGTATGTGCCTTTGTTATGGGTGCTTTATACCGGCTATGGCTGGATTATTTTAGGTTTTATGTTGACGGCGTTATCCGCCTATTCGGTGATATTGCCTTCGTTAGCGTTGCATGCTTTCACCATAGGCGGTATCGGCGTGTTAACGCTGGGGATGATGGCACGGGTGTCATTAGGTCATACCGGCAGGGCTCTAAAAGCTTCAAATGCAATGGCTATTGCCTTTGTTTTGATTAATCTGGCCGCATTATTCCGGGTTTTATTACCGGTAGCTATGCCAGGCTGGTACGGAATTCTTATTTATGTATCCGCACTTTCATGGCTGGCGGCATTTGCGTTATTTATTTTTGTTTATATGCCTATTCTAACCAGTGCAAGGATCGATGGTCAGGACGGGTAATTGCTTTTCAGGTTGGAGAGATCTGCTTTTTAATATCCGATATAAAATAATAATAAAAATAACCAGTTATTAATGACAACTCGAAACCAATTTGTAAATTCACGTTTTTTGAGAGACCTCTTTAAGCGTGTTTTGCCCAACTCTCAGGCTGTTGCGCTGGCAATTATTCTAATTGTCAGCTTCGTGCTGATTTATTCATTGTCCGATTTGTTAATGCCGGTTTTTGTAGCAATCGTGCTGGCATATCTGCTGGAAGGCTTAATAAGTAAGGCTGAAAGCATGAGAATCCCACGTCTTCCGGCTGTCTATCTGGTGTTTTCAGTGTTTATGGCCTGTTTGGTCTTCCTGCTGTTTTATTTGCTGCCGCTTGTTTCTCAACAGGCTGTCGAACTTGTTCAACAGATTCCGGAAATACTTAACAGGGCGCAAACCGGAATCATGAGCTTGCCGAAAATGTATCCGCAATTTATTTCAGAAAGCAAAATCCAACAGATGATGTTTGAGGTGCAGAGGGAATTGTTAACTTACGGGCAAAATGTATTGTCACATTCAGCAGCTTCTGTTGTGGGGCTGGTCAGTGTAATGATCTATCTGTTCCTAGTCCCGATGATGGTCTTTTTCTTGTTAAAAGACAAACAGATGTTGGTGTCCTGGTTTTTGCAGTTTATGCCTAGAGACAGGCATTTGACCGTGCGCGTATGGGAAGAGGTCGATATGCAGATCGGTAATTATGTGCGCGGCAAGTTTGCCGAAGTTTTTATTCTCTGGGCCGTCAGTTATGCAACGTATGCAGCGATGGGCCTGAATTACGCGATGTTGCTGGCCGTTTTAATGGGTCTGTCAGTTATGATTCCTTATGTGGGCGCAACGCTGGTTACCTTTCCGGTTTTGGGCGTCGCTTATTTCCAGTGGGGATTGGGCAACGATGAGTTTATGTACATTGTCATTGCGTATTCAATTATTCAGATGCTGGATGGGGTCGTGTTAGTGCCGGTATTGTTTTCCGAGGCGGTTAATTTACATGCCATCGCAATTATCATCGCCATTTTGTTTTTTGGCGGTTTGTGGGGCTTTTGGGGGGTGTTTTTAGCCATTCCATTGGCAACCGTTGTTAAGGCGGTGCTGACCGCATGGCCGCGGATTGGAGATAATGGGTTGGATGCTGGTAATTAACAGGGGACGACTGAAGTCGCCCTTTATGTCTTATGTCCACGGTGCTACAGTCTTTTTGCTTGATCCTTTATAAGATGTCTGAAGCGTAATCGGCCAAGCGTGAGCGTTCGCCGCGCCGCAAGGTGATGTGCGCCCCGTGCGGCCAGGTTTTAAAACGGTCTACAACATAGGTTAAGCCCGAGGTTGTCGCCGTTAAATACGGCGTGTCTATTTGTGACAGGTTGCCGATGCAGATGATTTTTGTTCCGGGACCTGCGCGGGTGATCAGGGTTTTCATCTGTTTTGAGGTCAGGTTTTGGGCTTCATCGATGATCAGGAAGCGGTTGAGGAATGTCCGGCCGCGCATAAAGTTAAGCGACCTGATTTTGACCCGGTTCATGATTATGTTTTTGGCTGCACCTTGCTCCCATTCACTTTGTTCTGCATTACGGCCAAGCAGTTCAAGATTATCGATTAATGCGCCCATCCACGGCGCCATTTTTTCTTCTTCCGTGCCGGGCAGAAAACCAATATCTTCACCGACGGGAACTGTTTCCCGGGTCATGACGATTTCCTGGTAGGTTTTGTTTTCCAGAGTCAGGGTAAGTCCTGCGGCCAGAGCTAACAAGGTTTTGCCCGTGCCTGCCGTACCTAGTAAGGTAACGAAATCAATTTCAGGGTCTAATAAGACATTGAGGGCAAAGTTTTGCTCCCGGTTTTTTGCCGTTATGCCCCAGATATTGTTGTGTTTTGCACGATAATCCTTTGCCAGTTCCAATATCGCAATCTGTCCGTCACAAGACCTGACGATGGCTTCAAAATTGGATTCATCTTCTATGTACAAGTACTGGTTGGGATACCATTCGGTTACTATGGGGTCTTCCAGTTTGTAAAAAGTGCGATTTTTTTCCTGCCAGGATTCCATTTTGGTGCCGTGTACGGTCCAGAAATCGTCTTCCAGTGCCATTGCGCCGCTGTAGAGCAGGTCAATGTCATCCAGAGTCTGGTCATTATGGTAGTCTTCGGCAGGCAGTTCCAAGGTCGCTGCCTTGATGCGCATGTTGATGTCTTTTGATACCAGAATGACCTTGATGTCAGGCAGTTTTTTGGTGAGCGCTAAAACAATACTGAGTATGGAGTTGTCGGGAAGGTTGCCGGGCATGCTTTCCGGCAGCAGTGCAGTCATGGCTCTGGTTTGGAAATATAAGCGTCCGCTGTCCGTTGTATCGGCATTCGGCCCGTGTTTTATGCTCGATAGCGGCAGGCCGTCATTGATGGTTTTCTGGTTGGCGTCATGGATTAATTCATCCAGAAATCGACTGACCTGTCTAACATTGCGCGCTAGTTCGGTTAGGCCTTTTTTGGCATGATCGAGTTCTTCCAGAACTATCATCGGGATAAAAATGTCATGTTCCTTGAAGCGGAAGATGGATGCTGGATCATGCATGAGCACGTTGGTGTCCAAGACAAACAGTTTTTTATCCGGTGTTGTTTGAATATTCATGGTCAGTTGCCTGTGAGTTCATGTAAGGCTTGGAGAACTTCTTCGCTATGGTTTTTGACTTTTACTTTGCGCCATTCACGAACCAGTAAGCCCTGAGGATTGATTAGAAAAGTGCTGCGCTCGATGCCTCGAACCTGTTTGCCGTACATGTTTTTCATTTTGATGACGTCAAACAGCTGACACAGCTTTTCATCCGGGTCTGAAAGCAGATCAAAGGGGAATTCCTGTTTGCACTTAAAGCCTTCATGAACGCGGACTGTATCACGGGATACGCCTACTATGACGGCATTTAGTACGATGAATTTTTCGATATTATCTCGAAAACTTTGGCCTTCCTGAGTACAGCCGGGTGTGTTGTCTTTTGGGTAAAAATAAATAATCAGGTATTTACCCAGGTAGTCGCTTAGTTTTACCGTTTTATCGCCGGTAGATGAAGCCTCAAAATCGGGTACAGGGTTGCCGGGAGTTATCATTGTTGAGTTTATCGTTTTATGGGTTCAAGAATGGCATCTATATTTAATTGATCGCAGAAATCCATAAACTCTTCACGCAGCGACAGCAGATGGGTTTGCGGCGGGACCAAGATCACAAGTTTGGTTGAGAATACAGCGCTTTGAACATATGGAGCCTGATAGCTGCTACCTGTTATTTCCTCTATGTCTATTCCTCTGTCAAGCAGAAAGGATGTGATGGATTCTATGATGTTATCGCGATCCAGGGATATTGTTTCCAGTGAATAAGGGACGCAGTTTTTGCCCTTGTCTTTTTGATCGGGTCGTAATAAATGAATTTTTATGTCCAGACGTTTCTGGATAGCGTCTAATGTGCTTTCAAGTTTGGCAATTTGATTCCAGTTACCTTGAATGAGCAGATATGCCGCAGTAGACTGGACAAGACGGGATGATCTTATTTCTAAAATATTACAATTACAGTCGCGTATAGCGGGTAATATTTCTGCAATAAAATTAATATGATTGTTACCTAAAGCAGTGATGGCTAGTTGCATTTTGTCATTAAAAAGTTTTTTTGGAAGTTTAGCATCAAATGAACGAAACTTTATGAACATTAAATTTTATTGATATTAAAATAATGAAAGTTATTTTAATGCCGCTAAGTGTTGGATACTACATTTAAGCCTTGCGATTATTTTATTCCTTGTTACTGAACGGAAATATGACAGATTTAATGAACAAACAAACGATAGAAAAGCGGGGGAACCCTGATGCTAGCCTGGACGTAATGTTGGACGAGGCAGAATTATCCCTTGCGCCGTTGAATGGTTTTCGGGATGACGAAGATGCTATTGACAGGTTGCTCAGGGATACTGGTTTTGATACAGATAATGCTTTAGAGGAAATAGACGAAAAAAAAGATGAGATTGGTGGTGATATAAGCCTGTCGGATGAAGTTGACGAGTTTAGTAAACCAGAAATAGTGCGGACAGATGATGCTGATCAGCTTGGGCAGATTGCAGAAGATTCAGTGACATTTGTTAAAGAGCATGAGGTAGTAACTGAGGAAGAATCCCTTGTTTGGTTAAATGAGTCGCAGAATGATGAAGATGCTATCGACAGGTTGCTTATGGATACAGGGTTTGATGAGGATGATATCGGCCTTATCAATGAAGTTAATAATGATGATGACATTAAAGAGCCGGAAATAACTCGGCTGGTCGAGACTGATGGGTCTGAACAGATTGTAGGGAGTGGGCTGGAGCAAGTAGACGACAAGCCGGATGTCTTCATTGCGGATAATGACTACATAGATGTAGACGTAGTTGCCGAAGCTAGCACGCTCGATAAATTTGATGATTTTTCAGATTTCAATGACTTTAGTGATTTTAAAGAACCGGAAATAACTCAGTTGGTCGAGACTGATGAGCCTGAACAGTTTGCAGAGGATTCGGTGGCACTTGTTGAAGAGGCTCAGTCTGTAGAGGATAAGTTAGGGCAAGCAGTAGAGCCATCCCTTGTTTCGTTGAATGATCTGAAAAATGAGGAAGATGCTATTGATAGGTTGCTTCTGGATACGGGTTTTGATGCGGATGATGATCTAAGG
>JAQTLI010000094.1 GCA_028714995.1 Methylobacter sp.
GAAACCCGTAGGCACTGTTTTTATAGCCTGGGAATGCAAAAACGGGAATGGCAAGGTAACAAGAAAACAATTCACCGGAAACAGGCATCAAATTAGAGCAGAAACGGTGAAAGTTGCCATTGAGGGGGTAGCGTTATAAAGAAAACAGGTTTACCAATTTATTGGCAAGATTGGTAGGTGAGTTTATCCATGGGCATAAAGGCGGTAGACAACTCAACAATATTTCTGAATGGGAATTTTGATTGTGCCTTGCCTCCTTGATACCTTACAATTCCAGCCGATGTATATGTAATAGTGCATAGGATGTGCTGAACGCAGTGAGACGCATCAATAATAAGCGCATTTATCACGAAGTAATGGCTTGTGTGGATAGCTATACCAAGAGGGTATAATTCGCTCCACGTTAATAATATTAATAATATTTTGGAGGATGGTATGTTTAAAATTCGTTCGCTGGTTACAGCATTGGCGTTAGCCAGTTCGGTTTCTGTGGCATCGGCTTGGGATGGTTTACCGACACAGGCCGAGGCACCTGCTGATAACCCTACTACCGCGGCTAAAGTTGAGTTGGGTCAAATGTTGTATCATGATCCGCGTTTGTCTTCTACCGGCACAGTTTCCTGCGCTTCCTGCCATAACACGATGTTAGGCGGTGAGGATAATAGACCGAATTCTATGGGTGTTAATGGTCAAACAGGTGGGCGTAGCGCGCCGACCGTGTGGAACGCTGCGTTTAATAAGGTTCAGTTTTGGGATGGTCGCGCGGCAAGTCTGGAAGAGCAGGCAGCAGGCCCAGTGACTAATCCTATAGAAATGGGTATGAAAAGCTGGGATGACGTAGTCGCCCGCTTGAAGTCAATTGAAGGATATCAACAATCTTTTGAGCAGGCTTTTGGTAAGGATTCTATTTCCAAAGACAATGCGACCAAGGCTATTGCGGCATATGAAAGAACCCTGATTACGCCAAACAGCCCATATGATCGTTATGTTGCCGGCGATAAGTCAGCTTTATCTGAACAACAAATTCGCGGTATGGAAAAAGTTGCTGAATTGGGTTGTACCCATTGTCATAGCGGCCCTGCGTTTAACGGTCCGGGCACCTTCCAGAAGTTTCCTGTAATTGCGGACGGCTATTGGGAAGCTCAATATCATTTCAGCAAAGATAAAGGCCTGGCTGAAGTAAGCAAAAAACAGGCAGATGAGCATTTGTGGAAAGTACCGACTTTACGTAACGTAGCTTTGACTGCGCCTTATTTTCATAATGGTTCGGTTAAATCGCTGGATAAAGCGGTAACTTTGATGGCTAAGCTGCAATTGGACAAGGAGTTAACCAAGGAAGAGGTTGCGGATATTGTGGCATTCCTGAACGGCTTGACCGGCGAATTCCCTAAACAGAAAATGCCAGTTTTGCCAGGTACGCCAGGTACTACTTTTAATTAGTAGATCAGATGTTCTAAGTCGGGGTATATTATTCGACTGTTAAATAAAGGGAGCTCTTTAGCTCCCTTTTTATTGAACGCTATAAATGCGCACTGATGCTATGCGGGTATCAATCTGTCTGGATATTTCCTGATAAGCGGGACTGTTGACAGACTCAAAGCGTTGTTTAAAGTCAGTTTCATCCATGTGTTCTGGAAGATCTGTGGGGTCCGGCATAAAGTCACTGTAATCTTTGATCCGGGACATTGCTTTTTGCATGTTGCGGGCGTTTTCCGGTGATGAGGTTGCCATTTCGCCAAAGCGCATGCCGGCTTTGTCAGCAGCCAGGTCAATAAAGCTGAAACCACTGCCGCCTTGTTGTGCATCGCTTAATTCCTTTTCTTCACCTACAACCTGAGCGACCTGTTTGTTTATGGATGCGGTAAGCGCGGCTGAACCGATGAAATGTTGCGCCAAATCGATGCGTTTGTATAAAAAAGCGGAATATTGTTGTTCGGCGACAGGTTGTGATGCGGGAGCGGATAGAATATTTTTTGCTCCTTGCTTGTTGACGTAGTCATTGATCGCAAAAATAGCGGTTCTGTTTTCTTCAATGGCATTGTCCAGTGTGGAGCGTTGATAGGCCAGTTCAAATAGGGGCTGTAATAACTCGGCGAGCGACAAACGCCATTCGGGATCATGACTGGCTATGATTTCAGCCAGTTTTTGCTGGTAAATGTTGGGCGTGGGGCTATTGTCTGTGTGGGTCAGGAAATTTCGCGCTTGTATCAGGGTTTCCTTGTTCGAATGGTAGGTAATGGTAAGTTTTTGCTCATCAATTTGAACCGTTTCGATGGGACGGGTGGCCAGAATGAAATATTCATTCAAGGATGAATGTTGAATAATAAAATCGATAACAAAGGCGGCTAATTTTGCCGGGAGCAATAATTCACCGACTTTAAATTTGGTGATACCCGGTAGTTCATTAGGATTATCGTTGCCTAATCTAAAACTGATATTTAAAAATTTGCCCAGCCTATTTTTAGGCAGGGTCATGGAGACATTGAATCTCAGTTTATTATTTTTGAGTTCTATACGGGCTGAACTTTTGCTGTAACGGTTTAACAAATAATTGCCGGCAAGGTTGAGATCGGCTTCGGTTAATGCAATCGTGGCAATTTCATCGGGTCTGGTTTTGGTGCCCTCATGAAGGATTTTCTTTGCTCTAACGATGTCGTCATGGGTAAGCGACCAGCCCATCGGAATCTCGGGTTTGTTGCCGACGCCGAACAAGACCAGCATCGCGCATAAAACTAACAATGCAGCCAGGAAATAGTACGGAATGCGTATTAGAGTTTTCATAAAGTGTTTGTTACGAGAACGTCAGTTTGAATCCGGCAGATTTGAGATAATCCGCTTCCTGAATTAAGTCGGCATAGGTCAGAGGCGATTGGCTCAACCAGTTGTCTGGAAGCTGGATGCTGATTTTGGATTTTACGATAGATATTTTAAAGTCGGGTAATTCATCCTCCTGACGATTGCGGTGCAGTAATACGGCCAGACGTAAAATAACAGTCAGGTATGGTGCGTCAATGTTCCAGGGAGGGGGCAGTTTAGTGAAGCGGGAGCGCGTGAATTTGCGTCGATGTGACTTTACGATAATTGCTAGTAAAATTTGATCCTGCCTGGAAAAACCGGCGAAGTCGCCATTCTCAATAATGTAAGCACTGTGCTTATGGTATTGACTGTGGGCGATGTCATGGCCGAGCTCATGAAGATCAGCAGCCCAGTTTAAAAACTGCACACAATTTTCGTAATCAGGCTGGCAATGATCGTCATGTAATTGATTCAATATGTAGCTGATCGTCTGTTTAACACGGGAGGCGTGCTCTTTATCGATATGATAACGATCAGTCAAGGCTTGTACCGTTGCGGAGCGTATATCATGATCATAAATTCGCCCCAGTAAATCCTGAATGAGTCCTTCTCTGAGCGCTCCATCGGAAACAGTCATCTGTTCAATGCCCAAAGTTTTGAAGGTAGCGTAGACGATGGCTACGCCGCCCGGAAATACGGGAAGGCGTTCAGGATCAAGTTCAGGCAAGTTCAGCTCATTAACATGATTGCACTGGGTGATATGGGCGACCAATTGTTCCAGGCCTGCCATGGTAATGCCGTTATTGCTCCAGTTATTGGCTTCAAGGACTTTGTCAATTGAACGCAGACTGCCAGAAGCGCCGATGGCTTCATCCCAGTTCTTGCGCTGAAAATTTTTCTGGATAGGCTCAAGCTGCTGTTCGGCAAACAGAGTTGCCTGGGTGAATGCATTTTGGGACAGATTACCATCCTTGAAAAATGTGTTACTTACCAGAACGCAGCCCATAGGTGTGCTTTCTTTTACTATTGGGGTGTCCCCTGTGCCGATGATGTATTCGGTGCTGCCGCCGCCTATATCCATGACCATACGTAAGTTTGCGTTGCTGCCTAAGGTGTGTGCTACGCCCTGATAGATTAAGCGGGCTTCTTCTACGCCCGAAACGATGTGTATGGGGTGGTTTAGTGCTTTTTCTGCTTTAGCCAGAAACTGCGCGGAATTTTTAGCGATGCGTAAGGTGCTTGTGCCTACAATGCGAACGCTGTCAGGGGGGAAGTTGCGGATTCTTTGGCCAAATCTTTCCAGACATTCCAGGGCTCTGGTTTGAGTGTCTGTATCCAGATATCCTCTTTTGTCCAGTCCAGCTGCAAGTCTGACCATTTCCTTTAGTCGGTCGATGGTTTGTAAATTCCCGTTAGTCAGACTGCAAACAATCATATGAAAGCTGTTAGAACCCAAGTCTACAGCGGCAACAATTTCGGGGTGTTTCTTCGGCACGGCTTATCCAGTTTTGTCTACGAAGCTTGTTAAGATCTGATAAAATTATCTAATTTTCGGCCTCCATTTTAGTTTTTTCTAATGGATGCATCGCCTAATTTAACTTATTTAGAGGCTTCCGTTAAGTGTTAGTTTCAGCATGAATGCATTATCTATCCGAAATCTCAGAAAAACTTATAACAATGGATTCGAAGCTTTAAAGGGCATTGACCTTGATGTTGAGGCTGGTGATTTTTTTGCCTTGCTGGGCCCCAATGGTGCCGGTAAGTCAACGGCTATCGGCATTATCAGTTCTCTGATCAACTCCACCTCCGGCTCTGTCAGTATCTTTGGCCATGATTTAAATCATGAGCGGGCAAAAGCCAAAAGTTGCATCGGCCTTGTCCCGCAGGAAGTTAATTTCAATCAGTTTGACACTGTAAAAAATATTTTGCTCAATCAGGCCGGTTATTACGGTACGCCGCGCAAACTTGCGTTGCAAAGAACAGAATACTGTCTTAAGCAGATGGATTTGTGGGATAAACGTGACATGGTTTCCAGACGCTTGTCAGGGGGGATGAAGCGCCGTGTCATGATAGCCCGTGCCTTAGTGCATGCGCCCAAGTTGTTGATTCTTGACGAGCCGACAGCAGGCGTTGATATAGAGATACGCCGGTCTATGTGGAAAATGATGCAGGAAGTTAACCAGGAGGGCACGACCATTATTTTAACCACGCACTATCTGGAAGAGGCGGAAAGTCTGTGCCGCAATATCGCCATTATCAATCATGGCAAGATTGTAGAAAACTCGGACATGGCGAGCTTGCTGGCCCGGCTGCATGTCGATCACTTTGTTCTGGATTTAGCTCAACCCATTGATGCAGCACCTGTCATCGAAGGCTATCAAATTGAGCGCGTGGCAGACAAGGTTCTTAATGTTGCCGTACCTAAGGAACACGGGCTAAATAAGCTATTCAGTCAGTTAACCGCGCATAATATCGAAGTCATCAGCTTGAAAAACAAGACTAATCGGTTGGAACAACTGTTTATGGATTTGGTTGAATCAAGCCCAAAACCAACAGGAGTTGGACGATGAATTACTCCATTGCTTTTAGAACAATTGTTACCAAGGAAGTTCTTCGATTTATCAGGATCTGGCCTCAAACCCTATTGCCGCCTGCTATAACGACAGCGCTTTATTTTTTAATTTTCGGCAAGTTGATTGGCGATCGCATAGGCACTATCGGCGGCGCCAGCTATATGGACTATATCGTTCCGGGCATTATTTTAATGTCCGTTATTAGTCATTCCTATGCGAACGTGGTTTCTTCTTTTTACTCGACCAAGTTTCAACGCAACATTGAAGAGTTGCTGGTTGCCCCGATACCCAACTGGGTGATTCTGGGTGGGTATGTGAGTGGCGGTATTATCCGTGGGTTATTGGTAGGTGTCGTAGTGGCTTTAATATCGCTGTTTTTTGCTGATATTGTCGTCAATAATGTCGTGATTACCTTATCAGTCGCAGTGCTGACAGCCACTTTATTTTCTTTGGCCGGCTTTATTAATGCGGTGCTTGCAGAAAGTTTTGATGATATTTCAATTATCCCGAATTTTGTTTTAACGCCGTTAAGCTATCTGGGCGGGGTTTTCTATTCGGTAGAGATGCTGCCCGATGTTTGGCAGACCATCTCGATGGGAAATCCCATTTTGTATATGATCAATGCCTTCCGTTACGGTTTTATAGGTGTAACGGATGTTGATATTCAGATTGCTTTTGAAATTACCGGCGGATTTATTGTTATGTTGACTTTGTTTAGTCTGTTCCTTTTGCATAAAGGTATTGGCATTAAAAATTAAGTCGGTTTTTCTATCCCTGGTGAGGTCACTTTTCATCGGGTGGCCTATATCAGTATCCTGATTTGAGTCGAGCTACTCCGGCTTGTTTTGATCAGTTAAATAAGGTTCGATAGGCTCTGGCTGATTGTTCCGGTTGGCTGTCAAATAGTCCGCCAATGACGGCTAACAAGTCTGCTCCCGCAGCAAGTAAGGGTGAGCCGTTTTCCGGAAGTATCCCACCAATGGCAACAATCGGGATGTTGAGAGCAAGTTTTGCTTTTTGCAGCGTTTCAATATGCGCAGGTGCAGCCAGCGGCTTGGACGAGGATGGAAAAAAGCGTCCGAAAGCGACGTAAGTAGCGCCCTCTGCTTGTGCATTCATGGCCTGTTCGACAGAGTCATAGCAGGAAACACCAATAATGGCCTTGGCGCCTAACTGTTTTCTGGCCTGCGCAATATTGCCGTCCTCTTTGCCAATGTGAACTCCATCAGCACCGACAAGCGCGGCAAGCTCGATATCGTCATTGATGACAAGCGGGATTTTATGTTGATGGCAGATTTTGACTAATTCGCGGGCAAGAGACGGAGCATCATTGGGATTTTTATCGCGATATTGCACGATAACTGCGCCGCCCCGGATAGCCGCTGCAACTTCGTTGATAACGGTATCGCCGGACTTGTTCATCGTTTGGGTGATCGCGTAAAGACCGCTTGCAGGGAAATGCATGCGGGCTGTCCCTGCCCGCACCCTTTCGGGCGCTTTGTGTGCAAATCTGCTCCAGTCGTATTTGTCATTCATTTTCATCCATCCAGAAAAATCGATTGGGAATGTGTTGGCCTTTACCCGGTTGGTAAGCGGCATTTAACGAATTCCAGGTGTATTCCTGGGCTTCCATGACGGCTTGTAAAGGCTCCAGGCCATATGCGATCAATGCCGCAATACTGGAGGCCAGCGTGCAGCCGGAGCCGTGATAGCTGAACGGCAATCTGTCCCAGGTATAGGTTTCCCAGTTGCGCTGGTCATGGAACAGCTGATTGCTGACCGAAGGCGTGGCTTCATGGGTACCGGTAATCAGCACATAGTCACAGCCTTTTTCCAGCAATGATAAGCCGCAGTCATTAAGGTCGGTCAGTCCTGCGAGTTTTCGGGCTTCTTCACTGTTGGGTGTTAACACGGTAGTGCAGGGCAGTAGCAAGTCAACAATAGTTGCCATGAGCCGGTCGTTTGACAAATCAGCACCACCGCCCGCTGCTAGTACCGGATCTAAAATGACTGGAATGTGCGGGTGTTGTTTCAATATCGAATGGATGGCGGCTGCGGTTTCATGATGGCCGATTAAACCGATTTTGAAGGCATTAACAGGCAGATCATCCAACAAGGTATTGGCCTGACTGATAATGGCTTCCGGGCTTTGCGGAATGAGTCTTTTTACATTCCGGGTATCCTGCTCGGTTAAAGCAGTGATAACACTGGCGGCATGACAGCGATGGCTAACCAGGGTCTCAATGTCGGCCTGAACCCCAGCGCCTCCGCTGGGGTCATGACCGGAAAATGAAAGCACAACAGGGCGATTTAATGTCATTGCGGGTAATTGTATTGCTGCTGTGGATAGCCCTGCTGTTGAGGATAACCTTGTTGTTGTGGGTAGCCCTGCTGCTGAGGATAACCCGGTTGTTGAGGATAACCTTGTTGTTGTGGGTAGCCCTGCTGCTGAGGATAACCCGGTTGTTGAGGATAGCCTTGCTGTTGAGGGTTGCCTTGCTGTTGAGGATATCCTTGTTGTTGTGGATAGCCCTGCTGCTGAGGATAATTCTGTTGTTGCGGATAACCCGGTTGTTGAGGATAGCCTTGCTGTTGCGGGTTGCCTTGTTGTTGAGGATAACCCTGTTGTTGACTAGCTCCCGCATTTTTATTGGCGACAATGGCCAGTTCCACCCGACGATTCTGTCCGCGATTTTCCTCATTCACATTAGGCACTTTCGGCATTTTCTCACCCATACCCTGCTGGGTCAGACGGGAAAAATTTACGCCATGTTGGGACAGATAACTTGATACGCTGGCTGCGCGTCGTTCGGAAAGTACCTGGTTATAACTGTCTGTACCTTTATCATCGGTATGCCCGGTTACATTGATTGTCGAATCCGGATATTGATTTAATACCTTAGCTACTGAATCCAGGGCGCTTTGCGCTTGCGGCGTTAAGTTTGCCGAATCGAACGCAAAAGTAACGCTGCTTGGCATGGTCAGGTTAAGGGTGTTTTCCGCCGTTCTTTGCACTTCGATGCCAGTGCCCTGCAAGGACTGCTGCATTTCTTGTTGCTGATGATCCATATAGGCGCCCACAGCCGCTCCAACGACTCCTCCGGCTAAAGCGCCCCATCCGGCATTCTGAAGATCATTACCGCCGAACAGCGTTCCCGCGCCTGCGCCTGCCGCCGCGCCCAATCCGC
>JAQTLI010000095.1 GCA_028714995.1 Methylobacter sp.
GAAAAGCGGTAGTTTAATCCGGGGCGCGGCCAACATTTTTTTTCTTATATTTTCAGCTTTACTGTGCGTGCTACTGATAGTGAGTTCTGATATGGGTGGGCTATTGGTTTATAAATACGGAGTGGGCGTTGAAGCTGTTCAGCAGTCGGATGATGGTCATGTACATGATCACCAGAATTCGGAGGCCGACACTATGAACAGTCACGAGCATGCGGAGGATAGTCACGCAAATGATAATCAGGATCCGAAGGCTGGCCATACGCACGAGCACAAACATGCGGCAGACGGTCATACTCACGTTCACAAACATGCCGAAGATGGTCATACTCATGATCACAAGCATTAATTTCAGGCGCTGCGTTATCTAACACGAGGCTGACTTATGTCAGCCTTTTTTATTGGGTTCACGATTGTTTAGTAACGAATTCTTTGTATATTGCAGGCACCACCAGCGCTGTTTTATGTTATTCTAGGCGACTGGTTTTTTTTGAACAAATTCTCATATCACTTTATGCGAACTCGCGTTAAAATTTGCGGTTTTACCCGCGCTGAAGATGCCATTTGTGCGGCTCGATTGGGCGTGGACGCAATTGGTCTGGTGTTCTATCGGCCCAGCCCAAGAAATGTTGATATCGAGCAAGCGCTTGAAATTGTTAATGCCTTGCCGGCGTTTGTCACGGTAGTCGCTTTGTTTGTCGATGAGCAGGAGTCACGGATACGCGAGGTTCTGGAGCGGGTGCCGATAGATTGCCTGCAATTTCATGGCGATGAACCCGCCGAAGCTTGCAGGCTTTATGGCAAGCGTTATATGAAGGCCGTGAGAATGGAGGAGGACATCGATATTTCGGTTCTGGCTCAGCAATATCATGATGCGGCGGGATTGCTGCTGGATGCCTATCATCCGGGAGCGAAAGGTGGTACGGGCAGCCGGTTTGACTGGAACAGGATTCCTGAACATTGCGCCTTGCCTATCGTGCTGGCGGGTGGTTTGGATGTAGATAACGCCAGGCAGGCGGTACAGGCGGTAAGACCCTATGCGCTGGATGTCAGTAGCGGTGTGGAAGCGGAAAAAGGTATTAAGGATGCGCTAAAAATGGCGGCATTCATACGTGAAGTTAATGAGGGTGACAGAATAATAATATGACAGAAAAATATAATATGCCCGATGAACGGGGACACTTTGGCCCTTACGGCGGAATGTTTGTCGCGGAAACATTGATGCTGCCGATCCAGGAATTGAATGCCGCTTATCAGCAGTATTTGGACGACCCGGAATTTATAGCGGAACTGGATGCAGATTTAAAGCATTATGTAGGCCGGCCTTCGCCTTTATATCATGCTGAACGCTGGAGTCGTGAACTGGGTGGCGCGCAGATCTATTTAAAGCGCGAAGATCTTAATCATACCGGCGCACATAAAATAAACAATACGATTGGTCAGGCTTTATTGGCTAAACGTATGGGCAAAACGCGCATTATTGCTGAAACCGGAGCCGGTCAGCATGGTGTTGCGACGGCAACGGTTGCAGCAAGGCTGGGACTGGAGTGCGTGGTTTACATGGGCGCTGTCGATGTCGCGAGGCAGTCCTTAAATGTGTATCGGATGAAGTTGCTGGGCGCGAAAGTTGTCGCCGTTGAATCCGGTTCAAAAACCTTAAAAGATGCATTGAATGAAGCACTGAGAGACTGGGTAACCAATGTCGATAATACTTTTTATATTATCGGTACAGTTGCAGGCCCGCATCCTTATCCGGCGATGGTCAGGGATTTTCAGGCCATCATCGGTCGTGAAGCCAAGCAGCAATGCCTGGATCAAGCCGGACGTTTGCCGGATGCGCTGGTTGCCTGTGTTGGCGGCGGATCGAATGCAATCGGTTTGTTTTACCCCTTTATTGATGACAGTTCAGTAAAAATGATCGGCGTTGAAGCAGCGGGCGACGGCATTGAAACAGGCCGTCATTCTGCGCCTTTATGTGCAGGCCGTCCCGGCGTCTTGCATGGTAACCGGACTTATCTGATGGAAGATGATGACGGCGAAATCATCGAAACACACTCCATTTCAGCCGGACTGGATTATCCGGGCGTAGGGCCTGAACATGCCTGGCTGAAAGATACCGGCAGGGCTGAATATGTCAACATTACTGACACCGAGGCGTTGGAAGGTTTCCATGCATTGACTAGGATGGAAGGCATTATTCCGGCACTGGAATCGAGTCATGCTATGGCTTACACCATGAAACTTGCGCCAACCATGAGAAAAGACGAAATCATCATTGTCTGTCTGTCCGGTCGTGGCGATAAAGATATGCAAACGATGGCTCAACGCGAGGGGATAGAACTGTGAGTCGATTAGCCGCTACATTTGAAGAGTTATCCAAAACAGGTCGCAAGGCGTTAATCCCGTTTATTACCGCCGGTGATCCAAGGCCCGATTTTACCTTGCCGATGATGCATGCCATGGTTGAGGCCGGCGCTGACGTGATCGAACTGGGCGTGCCGTTTTCCGATCCTATGGCGGACGGCCCGGTTATTCAGCGAGCCAGCGAGCGCGCTTTGGATCATAAAATGAGCTTAAGGCGCACATTGGCCATCGCGACAGAATTTAGAAAAACCAATCAACAAACACCGGTCGTATTAATGGGTTATGTGCATCCTATTGAAGCCATGGGTTATGAGGATTTTGCCAATGCCGCGCAACGCGCTGAAATTGATGGCGTCTTAACCGTTGATTTGCCACCGGAAGAGGCGGAAGAATGTGTTGCCTTGTTGAAGGCGCGCGACATTGATCCGATTTTCCTGTTGGCGCCCAACAGCAGCGATGATCGCATTAAAAAAATGGATACGGCCGGTAGCGGATATATTTATTATGTTTCGCTTAAGGGTGTAACCGGCGCCGGGCATTTAGATATTGCAGATGTCGAAAACAAGCTTAATCTAATCAGGGCAAATACTCGTTTGCCTGTGGCTATCGGTTTTGGTGTAAAAGACGCGCAAACAGCAAAGACCATCGCCGGAATAGGTGATGGTGTTGTCATCGGCAGTGCCCTGATTAGTAAAATTGAGGCAAATCTGGATGATCCGGAACGTGCGAAAAGTGAAATAATTGAGTTATTAAAATCCATGCGCCAGGCAATGGATAGTTAAAAGGTATGATTTAGAGCGCGATGATGAAATACGACGGAGCATACGAATGAGTTGGTTTGATAAATTACGCCCATCAATAATAAGGACGGAAGGGGTCAATAAAAAAGGCGCAGTGCCGCAAGGCTTGTGGGCCAAGTGTCCAAGATGCAGTTCGATTCTTTATAATTCAGAATTGGAGAGAAACTTTAGTGTCTGTCCAAAATGTGAACATCATATGCGTATTTCGGCCAGGATGCGTTTGAATATGTTCCTGGATGAGGATGTTGTAGAGGAAATCGGCAAAGGCATTAAACCTGTTGACCCTTTAAAATTCAAGGATAGTAAAAAATATAAAGACAGGATTACTCAAGCGCAAAAACAAACCAAAGAAAATGATGCGCTGGTCGTCATGAAAGGAAAGTTGAAAGGCAAAGACATTGTTGCTGCTGCCTTCGACTTTAGTTTTATGGGCGGATCAATGGGCTCCGTGGTGGGTGAAAAGTTCGTACGTGGCATCAATAAAAGTCTTGAACTGGGCGTACCATTTATTGTGTTTACTGCCAGTGGCGGCGCGCGTATGCAGGAGTCGTTGTTTTCCTTGTTTCAAATGGCCAAAACCAGTGCGGCCCTGACTAAGCTGTCAGCAGCGAGTATTCCATATATTTCATTTATGACTGACCCGACCATGGGTGGCGTTTCTGCCAGCTTGGCCATGCTAGGAGATATCAATGTAGCCGAGCCCAATGCCTTGATTGGCTTTGCAGGCCCTCGCGTAATAGAGCAAACTGTACGCGAAAAACTGCCGGAAGGTTTTCAGCGCAGCGAGTTTTTACAGGAGCATGGAGCCATCGATATGATTATCGACAGGCGTGAAATGCGCGATAAAATTGCCAGCATTTTGGCTTTGCTGATGGAAGGCAGGAAAGAGATAATTGCTTCAACTCCCCCAGAAGATACGGCTGTTGAAATTGAAGCTTAAGATGTTACTGAACTCTGCTCTGATCAGGAATGTAAGTCTAATATCGATTAATGATGCATTTTGATTCGCTACAGGACTGGTTGAGTTGGCAGGAAAGCTTACATCCTTTAGCAATAGATTTGGGCTTGGAGCGGGCGGCACAGGTTTTTCACGCACTTAATCCGGAGTGTATTAAGCCTCCGACGATTACTGTTGCAGGTACAAACGGGAAAGGCTCAAGTATTGCTTACCTTGATGCGATTTACAGGGCGCAGGGCTATCGGGTAGGGGCTTATACATCGCCTCATATCCTGAAATATAATGAAAGAATAAAAATAGACGGTGAGCCGGTTCCGGATGAGCTAATTTGCGAAGCTTTTGCACGAATTGAATCGGTTCGGGGTAACATCACATTAAGTTATTTTGAATTTGGCACACTGGCTGCTCTTGATATATTCTGGCGAGCAGGACTGGATGTGCAATTGCTCGAAGTTGGTTTAGGCGGGCGCCTTGATGCAGTTAATATTGTTGATTCTGATGTCTCGATGATAACCAGCATCTGTATTGATCATGTTGAGTGGCTGGGTGGAACGCGAGAAGCAATAGGCCTGGAAAAAGCAGGAATATTCCGGGCGGCAACTCCCGCTATTGTAGGTGATCCCGAGCCTCCCAGATCATTGATACAGAGTGCTATTGATAAACATGCGCTGTTATATTGTATAGACAAAGATTTTGGTTATAAAAAGCAGGCTACTGGATGGGATTGGTTTTCTGCTGACAAAAAAATTACCCACCTACCAGAGCCTGGTCTAAAAGGAGAGCATCAATATCGTAACGCATCGGCTGTTATTTTAGCGGTGACCCAGTTGGCAAAAATCTTACCTGTAAGTGAAGCATCAATTCGACAAGGACTGGAGAATGTCCAGTTAACGGGTCGGTTTCAACTGATAACCGGTGAAATCCCGGTGCTACTGGATGTAGGGCATAATCCCCAGGCAGTCAGGACATTGGCTGAGTATATAACCAATACGTTTCCGGATAGACGTGTACATGCTGTTTTTTCAATGATGAAAGACAAGGACATAGCGGGTGTTATTGAAATTATGAATCCCGTTGTCCATGACTGGTTTTTTGCTCCCTTAGCTAATCCCAGAGCGGCGACGGAGCCGGTTATGCGTGAGATTTTTTCACAAAGCTCAGCGTCTAATGTTTCTTTTGGTTTTTCTGGTTTTGCTGAGGCATTTTCTGCCGCAAAAAACCGGTCGCAAAAAGGCGATTTGTTATTGGTTTTCGGATCTTTCTTTTTGGTATCTGATTGCTTAATTGAGTTTGAGAAAAGGTGAGTAGACGAAATGGATCATGAATTAAAACAACGGTTAATTGGCGCAGTGGTCGTTACGGCGCTGTGTGCTATTTTTATCCCTATGCTGTTTGACGATCCCATTGATGATAGTGGTCAATTAGTGAGTGAGCTGAGTATTCCTGAGCCCGTTAATTCTGGTGAAGACATGGCCAGTAAATTACCAGCTAGTACCGATGAGGTTTTAACACAATCTGACTCTGAGTCTTTGCCCCCTGAAACTGATGGGGATATCCTTGAGAGCACAGGCGCAGAAGAAGAAGATGAACAACCCATCGATGAGTCCTCGGATATTGGCGCTGTAGAAGAGGTTAGCCCCCCCGTTAAGACTACGAAACCTGAAAAGGTTCAGCCGAAATCGACTACTCCAAAACCTCTTAGTGCACAAAAGCAAGTGGATGCTGATGTTGTAGAAGATGTTGAAAAACCGGTAAAAGCCACAAAACCTGAAACGGTACAACCGAAATCGATGCCTCCAAAACCTGTTAGTGCACCGAAACCAGTAGATGCATATGTTGCAGAAGAAGTTAAAAAACCGGTAAAAGCACCAAAACCTCAAAATATTCAGCCAAAAGTTGTTAGCGCTCAGAAACCTTTGGATGCTGTTGTAGAAGAAGGAAAAAAACCGGTTAGCGTATCGAAAGTGGAACCCTCAAAAGCGACGCCAGAACTGGTTCGCTGGTATATTCAAGTAGGCAGTTTTAGTCAAAAAGAAAACGCACTGTCTCTTTGGGATAAATTGCGTCAGCAAGGTTTTCCGGTTTCTCTGGATACCATTCCATCAGAACAAGGCGCCACAATATACCGGCTAAGAATAGGGCCAGAGCTGGACGGAAAAAGAGCTGCCGCGATGAAGTCGAAGCTGGATAAGCAGAATATCAAGGCAATTTTACTTTCCGAATGATGCAATTCGACTGAGTGCAGTCAAACCAGCGCAGAATATGATCTGGATAGATTTTGCCATTATCGGCCTTCTTTCCATTTCTTTAATAATGGGCCTGTTGCACGGGTTTATTAAGGAAATGTTTTCACTAGGATTCTGGCTGCTGGCCGTCGGGGTTGGTTTGAGTTTCAGTCGTGATTTATCAGGTTTTCTGGCCTCAGACATTAGCTCTCCAGCGGCCAGGATTGCTGCATCTTTTGTGATCTTATTTGTAATCACCCTAATCCTTGGTAGTTTAATCAGTGTTCTATTAGGTGCGCTGGTTAAAAAAACGGGATTAACTTTTTCTGAGCGTATCGGCGGGTTGATTTTTGGGGTTGCTCTCGGGATGGTTGTTGTTACGGTCATTGTAGTGCTGGCGGGATTTACATCTTTGCCGAAAGATGCATGGTGGACAGAGTCAAAATTGATTCCACCGTTTCAGTTGCTCGCTGTTTGGTTGCGAGATCATATTCCGTCAGGCATGGCGGAATTCGTTAATTATCGCTAATTTCTTTTAAAATCAGGTTAAAAAAATAATGTGTGGTATTGCTGCTATCGTTTCACATCAAACTGTCAATCAAGATTTATATGATGCTCTGACAGTTCTGCAACATAGGGGTCAGGATGCCGCAGGCATTGTGACTTGCGAAAAAGGACGATTGCATTTGCGCAAAGAAAATGGTTTGGCCCGCGATGTATTTACCAATGCCCAGATGTTGAAATTGAAAGGCAATATGGGTATTGCGCATGTTCGATATCCAACAGCAGGTTGCACCAGTTCTGCAGAAGCCCAGCCGTTTTATGTGAATTCTCCTTTTGGCTTAACGCTCGCGCATAATGGTAATTTGACCAATACCGAAGAGCTAAAAAAGGCCCTGTTCGTGGAAGATCAACGGCATATCAATACCGATTCTGACTCTGAAGTTCTACTGAATGTTTTTGCTCACGAATTACAAAGTTTAGGTAAATTGCATTTAAGCGTTGATGACGTTTTCCAGGCGGTATCCGGTGTTCACCGTCGCTGTCGTGGAGCTTATGCGGTTGTGATTATGATTGCAGGATTCGGGATTTTAGGTTTTAGGGATCCTCACGGCATCCGACCTATTGTGTTTGGCGAAAGAAAGACCGACCAAGGCTCGGAATTCATGATTGCATCCGAAAGTGTTGCCCTGGATGTGCTTGGTTTTGATCTTATTAGAGACCTTGAGCCTGGAGAAGCCATATTTGTCGAAGAGTCAGGTGCATTGCATACCAAGCAGTGCGCCGAACAGATAGATCATTGTCCTTGTATTTTTGAGTACGTTTATTTTGCCAGACCGGATTCAATTATTGATCATATTTCTGTCTACAAAGCGCGTCTGCGCATGTGCGAGAAATTAGCCAAAAAAGTGCTCAGGGACTGGCCTGATCATGATATCGATGTGGTTATCCCCATCCCTGACACCAGCAGAACCGCGGCCTTGCAGATGGCAAATATTCTGGGCGTAAAGTACCGGGAAGGTTTTATTAAAAACCGCTACATCGGTAGAACTTTTATCATGCCCGGCCAGAAAATGAGGGAAAAATCGGTCAAGCAAAAGTTAAATGCCATCGGCCTGGAATTTGAAGGGAAGAATGTGTTGCTGGTTGATGATTCGATAGTCAGGGGGACAACGTCAGAGCAGATTATCCAGATGGCCAGGGATGCCGGTGCTAAAAAAGTTTACTTTGCTTCTGCCGCGCCGCCGGTTCGATATCCTAATGTTTATGGCATTGATATGCCGGCTGCGCATGAATTGATTGCTCATAATCGTACTGAAGACGAGGTACGGGTAGCCATAGGCGCTGACCGGGTGATTTATCAGGAGTTGGATGACCTGATTGAAGCAGTCCGTAAAGGTAATCCTGACATTAAGCATTTCGATACTTCATGCTTTAGTAATGAATATATTACCGGTGATATTGATGAGGTGTATCTGGAACGCACCGAGGCTTTACGTAACGACAGTGCACAAGCAGCAAGGAGTTCGGCTAACTCCATTATTGAAATGCAGAACTGTGATTAAAGTTTTCGATATTCAATGTACAAGAA
>JAQTLI010000096.1 GCA_028714995.1 Methylobacter sp.
AAATACAAGAAAAATACGCACAACCAATTAAACGTAGCTAAAAATATGATGTTACAAACTGACAAAGTAGATAAACAAAAGTTGTAGAAGTTCAGGTTTGATCTGGCAATAAAAGGAAAGCATTGAACGGGTCGGGGGTTATCCGGTTATCGCACATACTAAATATTGTGGTTATGTGCAACAACCGGATAAGTACAGTCTATTGTTTTACAGAAAGTCTAGCAGTACCTAAATTATTTAGATAAGCGCCCAGACGTCTAGCGACGTATACCTCTTTAGTGTTATCAGTTGTGCTCACTTTGGTTTCAACGCCGACTCCACAAACATGCAATTGGCTATCTAAAATTGCAATACGCGAGTTGTGATTTTCATTAACCATTTTATCCATAAAATGCTGATACGAATTTGCTTGGATTAGGGGCTTCAAATTGTCTGCGTCAAGTGGTTTACCTGTATCAACGACCACGGTTCCATCGGGAAGAGTGATAACCAGGCGACCACTTTTAATGCTTGTTGCAACTTTCATGGCATAATCATACAGATCTGTATAAGTCGTTTGGTCCTTAACGGCCTGAAGCAAATCCTTTATATTCGTTTTATCTGACTTAAGAATAGAGTCCAACTTTTCATAAGTTGCATTTGTTGTTAGAAGGGTCTTTACTTCTGGTGCACACTCTGACGCAGAAACGTTGAAACTCGTAATAAACAACGCGGCAAGTACTAAAAGGAATGTATGGGGGGTAGTTCTCATTTGTAATATCCAAAGTTTAGTTTGTATAATAAAGTTGCACAACGACTCTGTTTTCAAGCAGACTGATGTAGGTATCGGTTATTCGACATAAAAGCACATCAAAAAAATTGATGTGCTTTTAATGCCTTATTGAGTTTATCAACGGATTATTACAAATTAGTTACCATTTGATTAAGGTTTCACTACAGAAGCCAAATGGGTCAATTTGAGACAGTCAATGTCCTGATGCAGTTGAGACTAATTCTGAAAGCTGTCATATCAAGTCTGAACTAATACACTTGATTGCTTAACAGCTTTTTTGTTTTCGCTTGGGTCAATGCCATCGGCAATTTGCGTTCTGGCCTCGTCTAGTTTTTCGTGTGCTTTTTAAACTGGTTTCTGGATAAACACCAAGTGTTAACGCTTTTTCCTTTCCGGAAAAACGATATTTAAAGCGAAAATATTTTGAACCGTTGGGATTAACCAATAGAAACATGCTTTTTCATCGGCGAGCTTAAAAGGTTTTTCTTTGGGATTAGTGTTTTTTATGGCGGTATCTGATAATGGTATTGGGGGTACCTCTGTTTGGGGTATCGGATATACCCCCGATTTATACCTGCATGTACCCTTGAATGTCAATGCACCCTATTGCACCTCATTGGACAATAAAAAAACCCGCCAAGCCTTATGGCTTGCGGGTTTATGAACTTCTTTGCATCTTGTTAAATCGTTAGATGGTGCCCCGAGGCGGATTTGAACCACCGGCCTGTCCCTTAGGAGGGGACCGCTCTATCCAGCTGAGCTATCGGGGCACAACAATAATAATTCTACCATAAGCAGAACATTTAATTCTTACGTTTTCTTGAATGCTACGCTTGAAGAGTCAAAAACATGGCATTTAAGACGCATCTTTTTATGTCTGGAAGATATAGGCCAGATACTGAAAAAAGGTGAGTCCAATCGACGCACCTTATTAATAGATTATGTCGCCTATATTTATGGATAGATGACTTTAGGTGTGAAGTATGCGGCTGGGTATTTAGGGTCAAATTCAGCTTTTGTTTCTGACTGTTTCTTAGGTTCAGATTTAGTCGTAGTTTTAACTGCTTCTTTGTCAATAAAGACGACTTTAGGTTGGAAATTTGCAGCAGGGTATTGGCTATCGCTGCCAGCAGATGCAGTTAATGAACCTAATGCAATAACAGCAGTTGCCAATCCCAAAATAATTGTTTTTTTCATATGTTATTAACCTCCAGTAGTTTGTACAGCAAGCCTGGTCAGTTTCCACAAAACAAAGCCTGATGGCGTTGAAGTATCATTTATTTTGAGTGATTTCGCAACTGTTTTTCGTCAAAAACAGGCTCTTGAAATACATTACAAGAGCTGTTTTATTTTAGGATGATCGTGTATTAACTTTTGCCGGAATGATTCGATAGCACGTTCATTATGGCGTTCGCTTCTGGCGATAGGCACGGTGATTTCGCTGATGACCTGCATGGGCGCAGCAGACAAAAAGATCAGCCGGTCAGCCAGTGCAATGGCTTCGCGCAGATCATGGGTGACAAATAAAACTGTGTGTGGACGTTGTTGCCACAGTTTCAGTAACAGATCCCTGACTTGTCTTGCGGTCGGTGCATCCAGCGACACAAAAGGCTCATCCATCAGTAATACATCAGGATCAACGGCAAACGCCCGGATGATGGAGACTCGGCGGCTCATGCCCAGTGACAGCCGCTCGGGATAAACGTGTTGCGATTGGGTTAATTGCATGACATCAAGCATTGAATCCATACTATCCGAAGCCTGATTGCCATCCAGCACCAGCTCGATGTTTTCTCTCACTGTTCGCCAGGGCAGAAGGCGTGGATTCTGGAAAATATAGCCGATTTTGGGATGCGTGTGTTGCTGTCCAACCAGGATGTCGCCATCGTAATCATTATCCAGACCGGAAACAATATTTAGCAGTGTGGTCTTGCCACAGCCGGACGGACCGACCAGGCAGACAAATTCACCGGATTTAAGTGACAGCTGAAAGTTGGCAATACTCGGCTTCGTCGCTGTCGGATAAGTTTTGCTGTTGATGTTGATTTGAATGTCAGTCATCGACGCCACCGCTGAGATTTTTTGTCCAGAGGCTTTAAAATAGTGAATTCTATCAGTTGAATGACGCTAACAAACGCGATGGTGTAAGCCAGAATGCTGGCGACATCAAACAGTTGAAAGAACATATGTAACTGATAACCCATGCCGTTGCTGCGACCCAGTAGCTCGACTACCAGAATGATTTTCCAGATCAAGGCCAGGCCCGAACGGGTTGCGCCCATGACAAAAGGGTGCAGTTGCGGCCAGATGACATGTATCAGGGTCTTGCGCTTGCTGAATCGATAACAGCGAGCCATGTCCAGTAAGTCCTGATCCAGTGTGCGCGTGCCTTCCCTGATGGTGACGATAACATTCGGGAGCTTGTTGATGACAACGGCGAGTATGGCGGCTGACTCCACCAGACCAAACCAGACATAGCACAAGATAATGGTGACCAGAGCAGGGACATTTAAGAAAATGACCAGCCAGTTATCAAAGAAAGCATCCAGTTTTTTATTGCGCCCGAGGACAATGCCAATGGCGCAACCCAACAACATGGCGATAGAAAAGCTGGCTACCAGCCTGAGCAAGGTGACTCCCAAGTGAAAGGGAAGTTGCCCCGACACACAACCTTCCCAGAAAACCTTAGCCACTGTTTCAGGCGTAGGTAGCGTGTTGCTGTTTAAATAGACTGCCAATCCTTGCCAGATGGCTAAAAAAGCCAGTAAGGATAGTGTTGATAAAAAATTCTTAAGGATAATCAAATTATTCAATTGACCAGAATGTGCCGGGTTGCAGGTTCTCTGAATGTCCAGTTAATTGATTATTGCTTAGCTTACGAAGCATCGAATAAATGCGAGCTGCTGCCAGTTGTTCCGGTTTGCCCCAATGCTCAATACCGCCTTCGCAATAACGTTGGCGCAGTTTTGTTTGTGTGGGTGTATCATCCGCGTTGGTCAAGGGAATGATTTTTTGCCAGACGGCATCAGATGTACACAACTGGTTTTTAGCCTGTTTGCTGGCTTTAAAGAAGTTGTTAACGGCCTCTTTGTGGCTGTTTGCCCAGCTTTGCTTAAACACATAGCCCAAGCTGGGAACTTCTTCCTGAATCCCTAAGCCTTTTAGTATGCCTTTTCCGTCAATAATCTGGCGATAACCCTGAGCCTCAAGTCTGGCGGCAAAGTGCCAATAGTTGAGGGCGGCATCAATACGGTTTTGTTTGATTTGCTCATTGATCAGCGGTGGCGCACCAAAGACCTTTTCCACCGAAGCATTCAAATCCAGTTGCTCTTGCCCGGCCAATGCCTGTAGTAGTAGCCAGTTTTTATCCAGCTCGCCTCCGGCAATGCCAAGACGTTTGCCTTTAAGGTCTTTTACCGAATGGATGGGGCTGTTTTCCGGCACAACCAAGGCTCCGGACGTATTTGAATAGGGGTAAAAAGTGAAATCAGTGCCGGTAGCACGCAGCCTGGAAACCCAAATCCAGTCAGAAACAATCATATCGACAGCGCCGGATTGCAGAGCAATCTTGCCCGCTTCCGCATTGGCTAAATGCTGTATTTCCAGTTGAAAATCAGTCTGCGGATTATCCTGTAAAGTCGCCAGTTCCCAATCGACCGTACCGAAAGCCTGAACACCAATGCGAATGGTGGTTTTTTCCGTAGCATAACTGTTGCATGAGGCAAACAGGCACAGGCAGATAAAAAAGACGTTAAATTTCATAAAATCAATCGCAATATCTGGAGTTTAAGTTTGCCTATTCTATCTGTACACAGAGCTTCATGCGAGAATGTTATCAATAATATGGTAATATTCGTGCCTTGGATTTTTTGCCGTTATCATAATGACTCATCCGCCTACTCCCACTCAATTGATCGATCGCTTCGGCAGAACGGTTGATTATTTGAGAATTTCCATCACTGATCGCTGTGATTTCCGTTGCGTGTATTGCATGGCTGAAGACATGACATTTTTGCCGCGCGCGCAGATTTTAACGCTGGAAGAGATTTATACATTGGCTCAAGCCTTTGCCGAGTTAGGGGTAAAAAAAATCAGGGTGACGGGCGGCGAACCTTTGGTCAGAAAAGGGGCGTTGGAATTACTGCAAAACATAGGCAGTATTGAAAACCTGGATGAACTGGTGATAACGACTAATGGCTCTCAGCTTGAAACCATGGCAGCGGACTTAAAAGAGGCGGGCGTAAAACGCATCAATATCAGCCTGGATACGCTGGATGCCGATAAGTTTAAATCGATAACCAGAACAGGCGACTTGCATCAGGTTCTGAAAGGCATTCAGGCTGTCAAATCAGTGGGCTTCGAGCGGATAAAAATCAACTCGGTCATTCTTAAGGATAGAAACCATCTTGAAGTGTGTGACCTGGTTCAGTTCGCGGTCGATAACGGCATTGATATCAGCTTTATCGAGGAAATGCCGCTGGGTATAGTCAGCCAGCATGACCGTTCAGAAGCCTATTATTCCAGTGCTTTGATTAAGGCAGATTTAGCCCGGGATTTTTCTTTGGTCGCTACTGCTGAAAAAACCGGCGGGCCTTCAAATTACTTTAGTGTTGTCGGCAGCCAAACCCGCGTCGGTTTTATTTCCCCACACAGTGAAAATTTTTGCAGCACCTGTAACCGGGTTCGCCTGACCGTTGAAGGGCAACTGCTGTTATGTCTGGGCAATGAGCATTCGGTCGATTTAAAAAAGGTGCTCAGAGCCAATCCGGGTAATCGGGATGTGCTAAAACAGGCCATTATCGATGCCATGCAGATTAAGCCCGAGAAGCACGAATTTAATATCCATGAGCAGCCGGTCATATTGCGGCATATGAACATGACGGGGGGCTGAAGGCTCCTTTCATTACCGTTTCCCGTTCCAACATCATGATCTTTCGATCTTGATTGAATTTTTTACCAGAGGTTCCAAATGTCTTTCGCCCAACTCGGTTTAGCCGAGGAACTCCTTAAAGCTGTAGCCGATCAAGGCTATGCCACTCCTACACCGATACAGCAAAAAACCATTCCACTGATCCTTGAAGGCAAGGATGTGCTGGCTGGCGCACAAACCGGAACCGGAAAAACCGCCAGTTTTACTTTGCCGTTATTGCAACGGCTGGCCGAAAATCACGACCCTCATCAAAAGCCGCGCCGTGTCCGCGGATTGATTTTAGTTCCGACCCGTGAACTGGCCGCGCAGGTCTATGAAAGCGTAAAAACCTACGGCGCGCATTTGCCTTTGCATGTGGAAGCCGTGGTCGGTGGTGCAAGTATCGGCATACAGACCCGTCAGTTACGCCGGGGCTGCGACATCGTGGTGGCAACGCCGGGGCGGTTGATTGACCATGTGCAGCAGCGAAACATCAATCTGTCCAACGTAGAAATACTGGTATTGGATGAGGCTGACCGTATGCTCGATATGGGTTTTATGCCCGATATTAAACAAATTATGGCGCTGATACCCAAGAAGCGGCAGAGTCTGTTGTTTTCTGCCACTGTGCCTAATGCGATCAAATCGCTGGCAGCGCAGTTGTTGAACAATCCCGTCGAAGTCGAAGTGGCCAAGCAAAACGCCACGGCTGAAAATATCTCGGAGCGTGTTTATGGCATCGACCGCGAACATAAGCGTGAATTGTTGTCCTACCTGATTGGTAGCAATAACTGGAAGCAGGTATTGGTTTTTGTCCGTACTAAACACGGTGCCGATCGATTGGAAAAGCAATTGATTGAGGACGGTATCCGCACCGCCGCATTGCATGGCGATAAAACTCAGGGTGCACGTAACAAAGCGCTGGAGTATTTTAAAACCGGCAAGGTGTCTGTGCTGGTCGCTACCGATATTGCCGCACGCGGGCTGGATATTGATGACTTGCCGCATGTGGTGAACTTTGATTTACCGCAAGTGCCGGAAGATTATATACACCGGATTGGCCGTACCGGACGGGCCGGAGCCAATGGCGAAGCCTTGTCGCTGGTGTGCCCTGAAGAAGCCTGGATGCTGGTGGAAATTGAAAAACTGCTCAAGCGGCAAATTCCGCGTGTTGCCGATACCGGCTATGAACCGGTATCGTTAAAGGTAATCGATGCGCCTAAAAAGAATGTACCCAATAAAAATACCGGGAAAAAGGATTTTCGGCATACTAAAAAGCCTGCGGCTCGTGGTTCCAAACCGACGGTTCGTGGCGTTAAACAGCCTGACAGCAAACGGATCGAATCAAGAGGCAAGGGAAGGTCCGGTTCAAGAGGCAAGGTTTAAGGCAAGGCGGGAAAAGCTTTGCCTTAAAGCGGCGCGGCTTATTCCTGAACCAATATCCAGGGTTTGACGACGACAGCCCATACTTCGGCATCTGCCTCAAACCAGTTGAGGGCTTGTTGGTCGGATACAAGTCCAACCTGATTGTTTTGCAGCCATAGCGCAACCTGGTCTTTGTTGTCGATAGAAAATTGATGGGCAACTTCAACCAAGTCCAGGTCTGAGGTAACGAATACAGCGGCGCCGTTGGCAAAAAAACGCTGTAATTCCTTCCAGGCTATTTTTGACGTTTCCAGATTCACCTTTTCCTTGGCAATGTCGCAACAGATTGATTCATTCATGTTTTGGTTCAATGTCGATAATGTGTTTGTTAAATATTTTGTCAATATCATGATATAACTTGCAATTATAAACTACTAAGTCGGGAGAAATAAGTCATGTCGTTTTTTGATTCAATAACAAAGAAATCTAAACTGAAAACAGCTATTAAGAAAACGGCTGAAGCGCGTACCAGTGAAGGCAGCAAAGCTGATCAATTATTCAAAAGAGCTTATCAGGACTACGCAGAGGTTGTAGCTGGCGAGCCATTGATTGCTGAAGCTTTATATAATTGGGGATTTGCTTTATTGCATCAGGCAAAAGCCAAGTCGGGCAGCGAGGCGGCCAAGTTATATCAGGATGCCATAGCAAAGTTTTCCTTTTGTATGACCATTGATCCAGCCTATCTTGGTGCGGCAATAGATGGCGGTGTTGCTTATATGGAATTGGCTAGGGTTAAAGCGGCCGGATCCCATGACGATTTATATGAAATGGCCAAAAATCAATTTGAGAAAGCGAATGCTATTCAGGCGGGATCGGCTTCCTATAACCTGGCCTGTATCTATAGCTTGCGCAGTGATAAAGAGGCTTGTCTGAATGCGCTGGAAAATTCTAAAGCTAAAGGCTTTTTGCCGGAAGCCGCCGATATCCTTAACGATCCGGATCTTGATGGCATTAAAAGAAAGGAATGGTTCTTGGCATTTATGGAATCTTTAACGCAAAAACAGGAAGTTGTTGCTGAAAAAAATGACGAAATAGTTGCCGAAGTTACACCGGTCAATGAAAAAACAGAAAACTCTGTCGAAGGTATTGAAAATAAAGAAGCAGTGAATGATGACACAGCGCCTGTCGATGAAAAAATCGAAGTAGTTGCAGAAGATGAGCCTGCTGAAAGTGTTGCCGAAAATCAGCAGGTAGTTGCGGAAGAACCCGGTCGTGATTCGTATTCATACTTCAAACAG
>JAQTLI010000097.1 GCA_028714995.1 Methylobacter sp.
TAATGCCAATAAAGAACAAATTAAGCGTGGTATGGCCTGGGTATATCGGCAATACCTGCACGATCAGTCATTATTGCAGTCGGAAGATGAGGCGCGTCAGGCGAAGATTGGATTATGGTCTGAACCAACCCCGATGCCGCCGTGGGAATATCGACATGGTAAGAAAGGCGATAGTGTAACAACTTTACCCAACAAAAAACCAGCTCACCAATTGGTTAATTATTCCTGTGGCAGTAAGCAATATTGTAAAGAAATGACTTCATGTGAAGAGGCTAAATTCTACTTAACACAATGTGGGTTATCACGACTGGATGGTGATGGCGATGGTGTTCCTTGCGAGAAAACTTGTGGACATGGTCGATAATAGCCAATTCAAAATGACTCAAGCGAATCATAAGTTGCCAAAATGTGAAATGCCTATTGCTCGGGAGGAATATATTTTAAACAGTCTTCCTCTGTAGAGGATTAGCATTATCTGGCAACATTAAAAATATCTACAAATACCATTCCCTAGAAACTGGAAAAGATTTAGAGCAACATCCTATGAAACGGCCGCCCGCTCGGCGTATTCTAAACAGGACAAACTTGGTGCTCTCTATCCAATAAAATTAGAAAAAAAGCGCTCTGAGATTGGAACCCATGGACACGAAGCTTGTTCTGGTTAACACGAAGCTCGAAAAATTGAATATCATCTGAAATTTGTTGCCGAACGCGAGATAAATGTTCTTTTGCCGAGTCGCTAATAGAATTGATATCCAGCTTTGTATAAGCGAGACCATGTTTTGTGCCTGGTTTCCCAGCAGTTTCATACACTTGTTGCCAAGTATAGCCGGCAAGTTTTTTTAGAAAGCTTGAAAATTGTTGTAACTCGTCTTTTTCCCAATCTGAAAAACACTGCCACTCATTATCAAAATACTTCAACGCCACATAGGGGTAATGCTTATGAGTATCTTTTTTGGGTTGGGATGAGGCGATTCCGAATATAAGCTTTTCTTGTGGAGTGAGTCTAACGTCTGCGGCTTCGGACTGAATCTGGACTTTAGGAAGCTTCTTGCTCATTCAATAATTGTCCGTATTTTTCAGCAAAGAACACCTTAATCCTTGGTTTTTCCATTATACTGCTGCAACGAGCTTCGGCTGGAACACCTCCTCTAGCTTCGATCCAGGGGGCATCGGCATGAGTCATATCTTCTAGGGTTTTTGCCGAAAATTCGCCATAAATATCCAAAACCTGGGTAAGAACATCTATTACATCTGGGGTAAAATCTGTATCTAGCTCTTGAGGCGGCAACCCATCCCAACTGTTACCTTTAAAAAAATAATAGACATCCGGGACAACCGGCCCATGTGCCCATGCCTCTATTTGTTCTTCAAACAGATCTTCATCAAGTACTAACTGAGTCCAAGCTTCAGCAAAGTAAAGAAGCTTTTGCACTTTTAGATGGCTAATTGATTCCCCTGCTTCCCTATCGATCGCATTGATAAACCATTTGGCAACGTCTATCGCTTGATACGCCATGGCACTTCCCCTCGTTAGTTATAGTTATGCGATTGTGAATTTGGCCAAATGCCGCAGTCACTACATAGAAAACCTCTAAATGCTATGCGTAAAGATTTGGAATGTCAATTATAGTTCTTAATCACGAAACACAGAACGCCAATTGTCTGCCAGCTAGATAAATTCAGAAAGTGCAGCATAAAAAAGCCAGTTTTACCAAGCTCGATTGATTTCGGTTTCGTCGTTTCCGTCACCGGGGTGAAGTATTTAAACAACGTTCCCAAGTCTGCCCAGATAACCACGGTGAAATGAACCACTTTAGCCGGTTCACTACAACCGGATTTGACGAATTATTATTGTCGAAACCCTCCCCACCGTTGATGCTAATACATTCCCTATTTTGGCATCAATATTGCTATATATTTGAAGGTCATCTCTTGGTGCTCTACTGACCCTCTCCTGGGTCACCTCATGATGCCCTCCATTTAATATTAGGAGGGCATTTTTTTACAAAAAGCCGGTATAATTAAAAAATCGGTGCTACAGACTTATGACGACTTTGAGTTATAGGCCGAAAAATCAACACCACCGTCTACCTCTGTAATCTCACCAAGGTTAATACAGGCAGACCGTAAGAGCTGAATAGCTTCAGCAAGTAAATCTAATGCCTGTATGTGCCGCCTTTCTGTAGGTGGCGCTTCCAGCCAGGACAACAACACTTCTTCGGTTAAATCGTGGATTACCCGTACTTCTGCAGCGTTTTCTTCTGCCGTCTTGACGTTTTTCGGTGCCTCGTTCAACTTGCTTTTTCTGTGTGCCATTGTGGTTCCCTTTGGAATTGTGAAAGGATGAAATATGGGCCATTCCTTGGCTGTTCTTGCCGTGTTCTGACAAATAGGGTAAAAGTTCAATTTTGCGGCCATGAAAAAATGCCTTCGCTAACGGTCGAGAAGGCATTTGCTTTAGGGATTTTTGCCCCCTACCCCCTATACGTAGGGTAAAGAGGATAACCCTTTGACCTATTGAGCGCCTGCCATACCGAGCGACCGATAACCTACATTCTGCTCAGCTCTTACCGGGCCTCTGGTTTTAGCCGGTTCTACGCGAAGCCCCCGCGGTGCATTTACAAAGTCGACCTTTACATCGACACCACCACGCATCGCAGATTGAATAATGCTTTTCCGTTGGGTTGGCTGTTGCATTAACTGAACATTGCTTCGGCTTGAATTATCAATCGACTGGTTAACAATACCCATCTCACCAATGTCTGAATACCTTTTCAGTGCTGGCGCTTGTTGTTCAGAATACAGATTCTTGATGATAGGCGCTTTCTGCATTGAATCCATGCTCTTAACTGCCGGCACTTTCTGCATTGACTCAGCGGCTTTGGTTACGGGTGATTGCTGCATCTGCTTTAGGCTTTGAACAGTGCCTGAACCTTGTATCACTGACAGTATCGGCATTGCCGGAATGTTCTTGGCTACCAGCGGCACTTTGACAGACTCAGCCTGCTTTGCTAACGGTGCAACATAGGACGGTGGCCTCATGCCGTTGGGCGTTTCCCCAAAGAAAGCTGAAGCAGCATCTCCAATGCTTGATATTGATGATCTAATGAAATCAACAAAAGCCGTAAATCTAGCGGAAATCTTGTCGAGGACGCCGGTAAACAGATCAAGCACAGCATCGGGCAACAATGACTTAAATACCTCTCCAGCAGCGTCTATGCCTAGCATTATGCCGGAAGTGAATGTGTTGAATTTACCCGTGATCCAATCGGTTGCTTTTGCAAAGTTATCTTTCAGGAATGCGGTGATTGCACCCCAATTATCTATAATCAAAGGTGCCGCGACAATTGCCGCCTGTGCCAGCAATACCAGCGGGTTTGTTTTCATGGCTGCGGTTAATAGCCCGATACCACCGGCAAGCCCCCTGGCCGCCAATTTCAGCCCAACAAATGCTCCGGCCATCTTCAACGCCGTCATTACTGCAAGCCCGTTCTGGTTGATAAATCCAGTTAGGTTTTCGGATAGCTTGTTGACTGAATCCGCTATCTGTTTAAGCTGCGGGGCGTAGTTCTTGGCGAATGCTGCCATTGCATTTGTCCACGTTCCTCCGGCCGATTCCATCTTGTTGCTGAGCGTTTCGTCTGAGTTGCCGATCTTTTGTACTAAGCTGCCTTGGTTCGTCATCTGATCCAAAGCTTTGTTATAGGATTCAAGTGTAATCAATGCCGCCTTGCTGGCATGTTCTTCGCCAAATAGATCCTTGAGTTTCGCTATACGCTGCATTCCGGGCAATTTGTTGATTTTGTCCAGGTCTTTGACTAGCGTGGAAATATCTTTAAATTTCCCCTTCATGGCTGCGACTTCGATAATCTTTTTAAGACCTGTTCCAGCTTCTTCGCCTGATATGCCTGTGCCGGTCAATACTGAGACAAGCGGTACTAGGTCTTGAGCTACGCTTAACCCTTGCTTACCCATTGCCTTGAGCGGCCCTGATACTCTAGCCATTGCATATTGAAGGTCGTCCAGTTTGATCCCCATAAACAAAGCGCGCTGAATGGAATCAGTGAAGGGCACCAGGTCATTGCTGGCGATACCAAAAGCCCGGCTAAGTTTCCCGATTGCCTCTGCCGAATTTTCATAGGTCACACCGACTTCTTTACCCACAACAGCCAGATAAGCTGTGGCCTTTAATGCGCCGTCGGCTATCTTTTCAGGTTCGACACCCAATGATTTAAGCGTCGAGGCCATGTTGGCAAAATCTGCCGTGGTGCCGGGTAACTGATTACCGAGTTTTATAGTCTGTTCATTGATCTTATCGAATACGGCGGGTATTCCGCCGTCCTTGGACATTAATGTGTTTTGTAGGTTGGTGCTTGCGTTCTCTAAGTCCATGAGCGCCTTTGCCGGTACTGCTAGTGCTGCGGTAAATCCTGAGGCTAATACTGGCGCACCCTTACCTATTGTGTTCAATTGCCGTTTGAAGGTATTGAGATTTTTCGTGATCCCCTTCAAAGTCGGTGAAATTTTATCAACCGCAACTAACAGGGCCTTCAATTGAAAATCTTTTGCCATTATCAATATTCCTGTTGCCTATCATCAGGCATAAAAAAGGCCGCATTAAGCGGTCGTGTGTGATTTATAACCAAGGCGGCTTTTCTTCTGCCGTTGGCTTTGGAATGAACTCGCCCTTATCCTTGAAAACCTGAATCACCCAAAACTTAATATTAGGATGAATGGATTGAAGTGCTTTTTTGGTTTCGTTTGCATCTTTCAGCTTTTTCACATAAAGGCAGCTCAAAATGTCTTTATCAAAATCAGCGTCGACAGTAATTTCGGAAGAATCCTTTGTAATGTCATAACGACACAAAAAATGCCGTTCCTCTGTAGTGATGGTATAACCTAAACTTCTCATAATTTCCCCTTAATTCAGTTTTGCCTAGGCTTGACGGGCATTAATGCGCTCTCTGTCTACGGCTTGTCTCTGGCTCCTTCTGTTCAATAACGCGGGTGCCGTCACGCTGTGCCGGTTCTACATTGCCATGCTCGTCGATAGTGGGTGGGTGCATTTCCAGCTTATTAAGTGATCCCTTCAGGGTGCTGGATAGGTCTTTAAGCGCCTGTGTCATTTCGCCGGTAGTGATTGCCGACAATTCAAGCTCTCGCAATGTAACCAGTCCTTTGTCGAGTTCTTTGCGTGCCTGGGCAACGTCATCGACGTTAGAGTGATATGTGACGTCGCGTTGACCTAAAATATTTTTAGGCGTGTGTCCTTGCCAGAATTCAAACTTGCTTCTAGCCCGCCCGATAATATTTCCCAATTCAAAGCGATATTCAGCAATGCGCGGGTCTGCGCCGGCTGTTAATTCGTGCTCGATATGCTTCGCTCTCAAATTATCCTGATAGCCTGCATAATGATCAGCAAGCGACGCTTCATTAAACGCCTTTTTGGCTTCGCGGTACTCTTTTTCGGCTGCTTCAAGACGCTGAGCAACTGCAGCATGCTCTTTTTCGAGTGTTGATTTCTTTTTGTCTACTATTGCCGGGATTGCTTTCAATTCCTTAATAAGCGTTTTGCGGTGCTCGATTTGTTCGCGTTCGTCGGCATGGAAAACAGCTTGGACTTCGGGCCGCTTGAGAATCCGGTCTAATTCTTCACGATCTGATTTAGGTAACCGGAAAGATTCGATGATTTTAGTAACTCTGGCGTTTAGCATTTCATTTCCTCGATATGAGTAGTGGGCCGGTAATTCTGCCGGCTGATATGAGTTTTTGCAGTCTGTTCATGGCGGTATGACTATCGACACCATAAACCGCACATAAGTCTTTTACCGGCCAACATCTAACGCTCGGATGCTCAAGGCCGGTAATGCTTAACCGGCTGGCGTGTGGGTAGCTGATAAATTCATTAACGATACTGGCCGCATTTTTTACGCCAACAAAAGCAGTGGCTTCTCTGTCATTGAGCACATTAGCCAGTCTGTTATTGGGCATAGGTAACAACCACTCCAGATATTGACCCGGCTGCAATTAAGTCGTTTAGTTTTCCTTGAACTTCGTTGTGGTCTATTCCGTAAACAGTCGCCAGGGCGTGAACGGGCCACCAGCGTGTAGCGCCATACTCTGGAAACGTTTTTGACACCGTGTTTGGGTTAGGTTTGGCATTAAATGCGGTCACAATGGCCGCTGCGTTGGCTGCGCCGGTGAATGCTACGGCTTCGGCATCAGTCAAAAAGTTTCCGCCTCGTATATTAATATTTCCAATCATTGGGGGTTCCTTAAATTCGGTTTTTGAATGCCTGTTGAATGCAGGCTCTTAGTGGAAAATCGTCACCGGATATGGCGAGGGCTTTAGTGGCGGCAACAATGGCGGGGACATGCTGTTCAAGTGCCTGACGGCTTCGAGTACGTGCGCCTAATGCGCCTTTGGGTCGGCCTGAGGGATTCCCGCTCCGTCCCGGACTAAATTTGCTCATTTACTGTAACTCCTTATGTAATTAGTGCAATTCTAGTGTTATTTTATAGTATTCCGTCGTAAAATACAATATAATAAACAGTATGTTATCTGTTTTTTTTAAAGTAATTTCTCATGAATACAACATTAAGCGTTAAAGAGGTAGATGCCATCCTGTATGCCTGGGGCGAATGGCGGCAAAAGAAAGCAGACTTATCCGGGTATCAATCCTCTAACATGCTGGCTAGGTTGATGAAGGGCGATATTGTCGACGAAAACCGAACAGCAAAAGGCACGGTTCCGGCTGGCGTGATGTTTGAGCGTGGCGGCAAGACTTGGTTGTATAAACTGGTCGATGGTTACGCGGAAACGCTGCCTATCAATCACCGATCAGCTTTATTGGCATATTACTCAACGCTACCGAAAGGCCGATACAACGAACAGGATCGAGCGGCGGCGCTGGGGTGTTCGGAATGTACTGCAAGAACGCTTCGGGCTGAGGCCAGAAACTGGACGAGAGTTTTTTTACAGTCACGCCTTCCTTGATGACATAAAAAAGCCGGTTTATAGGCCGGCTGTTCTTTACACTTCGTCACGCTTTACTATCGACCTTAGTTATGTGGCGTATCCTTATCTTGCGTTGCTATGCTGACATATGCGGCTGATGAGGTGTAGTGGTTCAAACCTAATCTGACAGTTACTGGTTTTTTAGAAGTGTCTGTCAGGTTAAATTCAGCCTATAAATTTTTCTTTCCAGATGGTTTTGCCATCGCGCAATGTCGCCATGGGCGTTCGACCACAGCACATCTTGCCCTGATGGGTACGCTCATTATTATAATAGTCGAGCCATTCGTCCAGGTCTTTTTGCAGCGTCGCCAAATCGTTATACAGATTTTTGCGTAAGGCCACCTGGTAAAACTCCTGCAAGATGGTCTTATGGAAACGTTCACAAATACCATTGGTTTGCGGTGATCTCACCTTGGTTTTACTGTGTTCAATGTCGTTAATTGCCAAATACAGCTGATAATCATGAGTTTCTGCCCGTCCGCAATACTCGGTGCCGCGGTCAGTTAAAATCCGTAGCATCGGCAACTGTTCTTCAGTGAACAACGGCAAGACTTTATCGTTTAACAAATCAGCCGCTGTGATGGGGGTTTTAGTGGTATACAGTTTGGCAAAGGCGACTTTGGAGTAGGTATCAACAAAGGTTTGCTGATAAACCCGTCCGACACCTTTAAAAGTGCCGACATAAAAAGTGTCTTGGGAGCCCAGATAACCCGGATGCGCCGTGTCGATTTCCCCGCTGAACTCGTCATCCTGACGTTTCTTTTCGAGTGCGGCAACCTGCGCTTCGGTCAGGATAATGCCTTGCTCTGCGACTTTGGCCTCTAGCGCTTTTAAGCGATCTTTAAAGTTGGCTACGCCATGGCGTAGCCAGATGCTGCGTACGCCACTCGGCGATACGAACACACCGGCCTTACGCAACTCATTACTGACTCGTAATTGGCCGTGGGCCGGGTAATCTATGGCATGGGTCAACACCGACTGTTCCGTCAAGTCATCGACTCGGTTTTTCAGGTTCGGCTGCCTTCGACTTTTATCGAACAGGGATTCAACTCCGCCTTGCTCAACCGCTGCTTTATAGCGATAGAAGGTGTCGCGGGACAAGCCCATCGTCTTACAGGCCCTTGATACATTACCCAGTTCTTCAGCCAGATTCAACAAGCCGACTTTATGTTTGATGATTCTTACATTATTCTCTAGCATGAGGGTTACCTCTTTAGGGTTTGATAAAAATATGACACTTCTATCTCACCAGTAACCCTCTCTCATTTCAAGAGCAGTGTCAGGTTAAGTCTGAACTAATACA
>JAQTLI010000098.1 GCA_028714995.1 Methylobacter sp.
CCCAAGACCAAGATACCGATGCACAAATTGCTGCATTAAAAACTTCCGGGTGCGAATTGATCTTCCAGGAAAAAGCCTCGGGTGGCCGTTGGGACAGGCCTGAGTTGCATCGTTTGTTAGGGCAATTACGTAAAGGTGATGTGTTGATGGTCTGGAAACTCGACCGTCTGTCACGTTCTTTAAAAGATGTGTTGCACCTGATGGAGAAAGTTGAACAAGCCGGTGCCGGTTTCCGTAGCCTAACCGAAGTGATTGATACCACCTCGCCTAGTGGCAGAATGATGATGCAAATGGTAGGAACTTTTGCAGAGTTCGAGCGCGCGATGCTGCGTGAACGCACACAAAATGGTCTTGATGCGGCACGAAAGCAAGGCCGAGTCGGTGGTCGCCGCCCAAAACTCAAGAAGCATCAGCAAGAGGAAATCATTAATCTGGTCAACTCTGGGCAGAAAAACGCAGCAGATGCTGCCAGATTATTTAATGTCCATCCTGCTACCGTATCGCGTATTCTCCAACGCGATAAAATTCCTTAACCGGGTTTTACGTTCCATTGCTCCCTAAACCCCGAGATCAAGGCTTTGGAAGCGGAAATCATTGTGGAACGGCTTTTTTCAGGGGCGACTAAGTAACGTCGTTATTGAATGAATCAAAATTGGCCATAGCTTCCCCATTTCTCGCTATTTCGCTAGATTTTTTACGGACGCATGCAAGCTTCGTTTGCATTCTGTTGAATGCAAACGAACTGATCCAAATTACTGTTCCTTGCTGCGGCAACGCCGATGCGTCTGCCTGATGCGCCACTAGCGGCAAAGAGTGCCGAGATTGACCCACTCACCGTCGTTGCATAAAAATGTGCTTCCGGAGCGACAGACGCTCGAACTGGTGGCAACAGTACTCCCACCGTCAAGCATACAAGTTCGTCCTCCGGGTACAAGACGGATCGGCGAATCGCCGCACGAAGCCCTGAGGCTAGTCCAAGAGCCGTCCTCGCACCGGTATTGCGTACCAGCCTGACAGCTCGCGGCACCCGTAGGAAACGTGACTCCGGAAAACTGGCAGGGTCTCGATAATGTCACCGTCTCTTCTGTGCAGCTAGAACCTAGGCTTACCCATTCGCCGATATTGCACCTATACTGCACGCCCGACTGACAGGAAGCGGCACCGTCCGAGTACATCGTTCCCCTATAGAAACAAGGCCCATCCGTAACGGCTACAATATTATCCGTATTACGAGACTGATCGGGCATATGGGTTTCCCCAGGTTTTACTACGGGAGCCGTAGCACTGGTGCTGCAACTCGTTATAAATCCGATTGTAAGAATGCCTAGCAAAGACCTGATATTCATGGTGTGTTCTCCTTATCTTATTGCCTTTTGAAGACGGACAAGATCCCTGCCCGGTTATATAATTGATCATCAGTCGATCAGCTTTACCGTAAGCGCTCCAGCGCGGGGCTCACCGTTTTCCTCATAACCTTCAGGAGTGGCCCGCAGATAAGCGCAACCCATTTTTGATCGCATCGGGCGTAACAGTCAATCCGTAGTTTCACTTAGTTCGGCATTGCGTCTGCGATCGCTTTTCCTTGAAGGGGTCCTGTGGAAGAACCCCCAAAAGTGTTCGTTCTGAGCTAAGCCACTTTCCAGAAGTACCGTTTTAAATGTGTAAAACAGCGTGGAAAAATGACCAGGGAATCGGAGAAAACAGCGTCAAAATTGACCATGTAAAATCATTATTGCATTGTTTTTTAATGTTTATTTGTGCGAGTAGACTGGCAGAATGGACGCTAAAATGGTAAATATTAGACGCTGTTTTACATGAGTACGTTTTGGGAGGCGGCTTGTGATGAATTTCAACACAAAAGTTTGGCTTAGTCTGGCGGCTCTTGGGGTTATCATGGGGGCTTTTCTATTTGTGCCCGCCGGGACAGTTTACTACTGGCAGGCATGGGTGTTTTTGACCATCTACATTGGCGCATCAATCCCTCCAACGCTGTACCTGATGAGGCACGATCCTGCGCTGCTTGAGCGACGAATGAAGGGAGGGCCGACTGCGGAAAAGCAGCCGGTGCAGCGGTTGATCATGTGGTGCGTCTCTATCGGATTCATCGCCTTGTTGGTGGTGCCGGCGCTGGATTTCCGCTTTGGGTGGTCAGCCGTGCCGCTTGGTGGTATTGTAACCGGGAACGTGCTTGTGTTGACTGGGCTTTATTTCATCTTCCTGGTGTATCGGGAGAACACCTTTGCGTCGGCAACCATTGAAGTTTCCAAAGATCAGCAGGTTATTACTACAGGGCCGTATGCCGTCGTCCGCCATCCGATGTATGCGAGTGCTTTGATCTATCTTTTCGGTATCCCGCTTGCCCTCGGCTCGTATTGGGGCTTGGTTGTGCTTGGGGTTATGATCCCGTTTCTGATATGTCGATTGTTTGACGAAGAACGTTTTCTTGCGAAAAATTTGACTGGATATACGGAATATCAGCAATGGGTAAAGTATCGTCTGGTACCATTCGTTTGGTGATGGGTGCAGTAACCATTGATTTCCGGATTACAACTAACACAATGACAATGTATCTGATCGGTGTTGAATAATTTCGACGTTCTAAGTTAATGTGGTTCCTGACGGATGTTCCCGGTTCCTGTGATAATCCATATCCGAATGTCTCAAAGGGGTCGATAGCAGATATTCACTTTCAATACACTCTTAATAGCTTCCTTTTCAGTTCTTGTGTATTCATTAAAGGTGATTGAAGGTTCCTTCTGGGTTTCTGACTTGGTTGGCGTATTTTATAGGGCTATGACTTATTACGTAGTGTTAAATAAGGAAGGTCATTTAGTGATCTGGAATTTAATTCTCAGAATCTTTGCCTTTTTCCAAAACAAAGCCATTTTCTCCAGAAACACTCTGTAAAGCATCCAGCCGCCATGCTTGGGTTTCTCTGAGGGCTTTAATGGCTTTGTACAGCTCGTTATCCAGCATGACTTGGTATTTAGCCAGCACATTGAGTAATGACTCTTCCAAAATAGCACGTTTATTTCGTACCGCTCTGGCTATTTCAAGCACTAAAGGGCGTTGTTTTGCGATTTGAATTTCATCTAGGCAGTATTTGATAAGATCGTGAAAATATGCCAATGGTTCATCCAAGCTTTTAATATACTCTTCTATAGAATATCCCTCATCTTCTGCCAATATTGCCAAGTTATCGTAAATTAATGGCGCTTCTTTTTTCAACGTGTCCATGTCGGTCAGCTTGTCACCAGCAATTTGCCTAATCTCTTGAAGAATGGACTGACACCATTGTAAGTGTTCCTGATCAAAATCGATTAGGTCATCTTCTGTAATTTCATCGTCAGAATGTAGTAAACCCATTTCGATATTAACGGCTGCAGCGATAATGCTGGGTTTGTTGCTCAGTTCGATATGCGCTGTTTCTGATCTGATCAAACGCCTTTGTCGCCATAAAGTTACAGCTATGCGTTCAACCAGCGATTGTTCCAGAGTACCTACCGGTTTAAGTTCTGTTTGCAGGCCATCGAATAAGAGTTGATAGTTTTCCGGATTTTCATCACTAAGAACCAGATGTTTTGAGAATAGGCCATGTTTAAGCGCATTATTTGCAACAATCTGTTTGCCTTCTTCTGTTACCGGGCCAGTCGATTTTTGGGCGTTAGTTTGATTAGCCTTTATCTGGATCTCTGATGTTGTCATGGCTTAATTCCTTCTATGGCGGGTAATTGATTGCTGATGATTTCTTGGTTAGGTTTGTTATCAGTCGTAAGATGCGGGCGTTCATAAACGGTTAATAGCCCGTCGCCATACTTTAGTTGCAAATGCTGATAGGCTTCGTCCAGATCGGTGTTGGGCATTAATACTGTCAACTCAGCGTTGGGCTTATCCTTTACCCGATAACAATAAACACGGATTGCCGTTGCGTCCTGGTTGAAAAGCCATGTTTATCTCCTGGTTAATTGAATATTGAGTGTCGGCGGTCAATCAGCTAAGTTGAGCTTCGAGGAGGAATCCTTCGCAACAAAAACCGCCACCTAATTTCAGTTTGGTGTCACAACCTGCGACAGTAAATGGTTTGTTTTTAGTAAGTGTGAGTTGTTGATACTGGACTGTATCGGGTGTGAATGGCTGAAGGTCAGCGTGCTTTTTTCACGAAAAAACTGTTCGGTTTGTCCGGTTTCACTCCGAAACATCCACAATGACGCGGCTTCGGACTTTTTGGATAATTTCCTACAGGATCATCCACAACATTGCAGGATGGTTAGCTGTAAATTAAATGCCTGAATTCCTGCGCTTAACTCTGTAAACCTTGCCAATCGTGGTCTGCAGAGATAAGTACGCAAATTTGCGGACTTAATTTTTAACAAGGCAATCTTAATTGGTGGTTTTTTTGCCCGTCAGGAAGGAATCAGCTTCTGTCCGGCTTCGTAATTTCAGCACGGTCTAATCTTTTGTTGAAAACTGGGTTTTATGGAGTAAAAGTTGTCGGGTATTACAATATGTAATATATGCCGTGAGGAATGGCGCAGGCTTCAGCGATTTGAAAGTGGAACAGGTGGCTTTGGTTCGGGATCAATCCAATGTGGATGCTGTAGCAACCAAATATCGAGTTTTAATTATTGAAGCAAAAAAACCCGCTTTTTTTGCGGGTTGAGTGTTTATAACTGAGAGGGATCAAAAGATCAAAGATCAAAAGATCGAGGTAAATTTAAACCTAAAGAGATTATGATTAGCTTAAAAATTAATTTTAATTAAAACTGAAATCGATTGGCTCTAAACGGCCAGTAGCGATCATTCAAGCACCAACTACAGAATGACGGGGTTTCGGCCAAAATAGTCATTAGAAATTCGGGACGCCAATGGCTTCTTTTTGCCCCAAACGGCTGCTCGAAGGCGACTAGCAGATACCTCCACATTGGCGCTGGCTGTTTCATGTATGTGATGCCAACAGTAGATAGCGTCCGTCCTTAGACAGCCAGCGACTTTACTTCTAAACGAACCGCAGCATGCTCAAACGCAGGAACTCCGAATCTCAGTAGCTATAGCGCTGCATTCAAAAACGAGCGCATCTAGCACAGCGCGGAGTTTGCTCACATCATAGGCGCCAGCCATAACAGCTTCCGACCTTTGCTCTAGGAACGCTTTAGTGTAGGACTACTTAAACTCCAAAGCACCGTGATAGACAGCAAGCTCCTTCTTGTAGTTTGTCCAAACCACTTTAGCCGGCGGATAGCCACCAATTTCGAGGTCCAAATAGCACTCAATCGCTGCTGCACGCCGATTGATATCGGCCCTTGCAACGCCCTCAGGTCCTTGGGCCTGAAAGCTGCGAAATTGCTCTAGCTCCGGCAACATCATGGCTCGCATGTTGATTGGAAGTTCTAGACGCAAGAGTCGCTGGTAAATATCGAATCCCTCCGCATCATTATCAAAGAGGAAGATGACCTGATGGTGCACATCAATTTTCGCTAGCCCTTCCGCGAATTTGAGGAGGTTGCCCGCGCCTGGGAATGGGTGGCGCTCGCTCACATCGATGAACTTGAAGAAGTCGGCAATCTCCGGCCTCAGCAATGAAAACGCGTGCTTGAGAATATACGCATCCGAAGTTCCCTCTGTTACGACCAAAAATGTTTGGGTTCGTCGCGAGCAAGGCGTGAACTCACTTTCGTCCGCCCAACCATTTTCTACCAAGGGCCCATACTGCCAAACCACGTCTGCATCCAAGTTGACTTTGTTCTCAGCAAGCACTCTTAGAACAGAGTAAGGATGCAGAATGCCGATCAGGCTAGCGAAATAGCTACGCTCAGAATATGCATACGATTCGTATGGCGAGAAGCAAGGCAGTCGCCTCGTTACCGTCTCGTCGCCAAATCTCCCCCTGATTACTGTTTCGCTCCCAGGATCGATCGAGGAAATGAAGGTGTCGTCAAGGCTTTGCAGGGGATGCGCTGTCACGAACGCGCAAAACTCGGTAAAATTCATCAAGTCCAGAGCTAGCTCTTCGTCGCTACCCGCAATGACTTGGCGTTCTTCGCACCAAGTCTCAGCACAGCTTACGTACTCTCGCCAGACCTTATCTAGGGTAAAACCAAGCAATTCAAGCCTCGGAATGACCTCCCTAAGAGGCTTACAGAAGCCCATCTCCATGGGGCCTGGGTCCTCATTGTTCTGATTGAAGTAGTCATAATCGATCTGATCACAGTGAATGCGCTTTCGATCCCTTTCCTGAAAAAGCATTCCATGATCGGTCCCGCGCGAGTTCTTGCTCCAGTCGAGATCAAGACCGCCAACCTTCAATGTTATTTCAGTTCCCACGAACAACTCCCCCGTATATACATGCTGCCCGCTAGTTGCAGTCGATGACAAGATGCGCCTAATTTTCCACTCGCTATTCAATAACTGTTAATGTCGAATCAGTAAGGCGAAGATATTCAACGTCAGCCTATTGTCAGTTAGCAGTCATTATATCAGACCACCAGCAATGCCTGCTTTCTCTGATTGTTTTGTCATTCGTAAAACCTGGTTGATTGGCATCAAAGGGTCGAACTCGGTCTTTCGAGAATGCTGTTGTTCGGCCATGAACCGGACAACCAAATTAGTTTGAGAATGTTTGCTGCTCCTTGCTGAATAATTTAGAGTATGAAGATTCAGTTAATAAATAGTTAAATACTAAGGTAAAAAAATGAATAAGCCATTTCAAAGGCCTAGTTCTAAGTCTAATGCTCAAGTAGGAAGTGATTTCGAGATTGTTGCTCAAGAATATTTTGCCAAGCAAGGTATAAAGCTTCAACGCAGTCTAAAGATTAAAGTTGGCGTCAGAAATTGTAAGCCAAAAGACCATGCCTTTGATTTGGGCTGCAAAGAAGAAAAGATTTTGGTTGAGTGCAAGTCGCATAAATGGACTGCTCCAGGTGATAATATTCCCAGTGCCAAACTAACAGTGTGGAATGAGGCAATGTACTATTTTCTCGCAGCCCCAGAAAACTATAGAAAAATAATGTTTGTTCTACGTGACTACAATGAAAAGCGTGGTGAAACTCTAGCTGATTATTATCTTAGAACTTATAGGCACCTAATTCCTGATGAGGTTGAATTTTGGGAATTTAACGAACCTAATCAAACCGCTGTGCAATTATTTATTGCAGTAGACAAGCTGTGAATCCAGCACTATCTTAGTCCAAGATAATCAACAGACCTCTCGCTAAGGGTCAGGTGCTGACTACCTCAACTGGCCAAGAGCAGACGGGTACGTTATTTGAATGATTCACAACAAACACCTTTGAATCAAGTGTTTAGTCATTATTAACCTTCCTACTTTCGGTCCTGTAACTTACTTATGTCACCATTCCAATTTATGTAGGAATTATCATTCATGGATAACAACTCTAAAAAAACTTTAAAAAACGTTGTTTCAGAAACATTAATAATATCTAGTATTCCATTAATTGCATATGCAAGCACAATGGCCTATGAGGCAGGATATAATGGGCATTTCAACATACCTTCAGAGTTAATTACAATATCTACAGCTATTATTTTAATAACAGTAGCGATTGTCATATCTCTTGGTTGTACCATTCTTATGGTTGCTCAAGGTTTGTTCGGGATATTTGGTAAAACCATCGCAATACCTGAGCCAATAAGTAATGTTTTAATCACAAAACTTGGTCCTTGGTATCTTTTGCTAATTATATCTATGATTGCATTTGGACTTAAGCAGTGGCGTGATTATTATTCAATAGCATTTATTGCCGTTACATGGTCGATAATCTACTTGGTTCAACCTGTATTTAGAAAGGATAAAAGCTTAAGCTACACAGAACATTTGCTATCTGTGCAAGAGTCAGAACTAGAGAAATTTAAAGGCAGTGAGTCTCTAGTGCAAAACATATTAAACTCACATGGAATTAAATATCAAAACATAGGCCTATTATTTTTTAGTGCTTTTGTGTTTATCTACTCAGCATATGGATTCGGCAAAAGAAATGCTATAGAGCAAGAATATTTTTATGTAAACAAAGCAAATCCTAGTATCGTTTACTTAAGATTCTACAGTGACAAAATTATCGGCGCTGAGTATTCTTCTACAGATAAAACAACAGGATCGTTGACTATCGAAAAGCTACCGTCAGATGGTATTTTAAAAATTATAAAACGAAAAGTTGGGCCATTGAAATCGCAAGCCATTCAGCGCGCCAGGATTTTTCGCGAAAGCTAAAATGGGATCCATCCGATTTTAGCAGCGAAAAATGACCTGGCGATTAATGCCTTCGGCTGCCCGCGTTCGTCCTCCGTCCGCCACGACACAC